>CAITZA010000001.1 GCA_903896745.1 uncultured Desulfomonile sp.
GTTGGACATGTTTACACAGGTCAAATGTTCTATGACGATGAAGAAATTGATGTCGCGCAATTCGAGGAGCAGGCTGAAAGATTTGGTTTTAACCAAAAAGATTATCTTGAGGCGGTAAATCGGACTCCACGCGTCAGTCGTGAAAAAATCGACGTCACGATGGATTTCCTGAGCAGGTTCACCACCCTCATTGCAAAATTAAGTTTTTCCAACATAAAACTCGCCAGATCAGTCTCAAGACTGAAACAGATCGAAAACCAGTTGCGGGAGAGCCAGGAGGACCTAAAACTCATAGTGGATAAATCGCCGATTATTCTTTTGACATCAATCGGCGCTGAGCAGGTTACGACATACGTCAACCCGAAATTTTACGAATTCCTGGGCTACAGTGAGGACGAAGCCTCTGACATTGACACTTGGTGGCGCCTGGGGTATCCGGATGAAAAATACAGGGAACAGGTAAAGCGGGAATGGACATCCAGAGTCGAAAGGGCTGTCGCAGACAAAACCGCAATAGAACCCATGGAGGTTGTTGTTACATGTAAGGATGGCTCAAAAAAAACCATCGAGTGGGGTTTTGTTTCCACCGGAAAGAAAAATATTGTATTCGGAATGGATCTGACGCAGCGTAAAATGGCTGAACAGGAAAAAGACAGCCTTCAGGAGAGACTCCTTCATGCCCAGAAAATGGAGGCCATAGGGACTCTGGCCGGTGGGATAGCGCACGATTTTAACAACCTCTTGCAGATAGTCATCGGATATTCCCAGTTGATGCTGGATGATGACGACTTTCCCTCCTCATATAAGCCGGATTTGGTAAAAGTGGCCAAGGCATCCATGGATGGCGCCGAACTCGTAAAAGGGTTACTCATGTTCGGCAGGAAAGCTGAACTGAAGATGGGCCCCATAAACCTTAACCAGCAGATCAGGAATTTCAAGAAACTGCTCAATCGCACCATTCCAAAAATGATCGAGATTGAGCTGAAATTGCTGAATGATCTGCCGGTTATAAGAGCCGATAAGACCCGAATAGAACAGGTTCTGATGAATCTTGCGGTTAACGCAAGAGACGCTATGCCAGATGGAGGGAAGCTCACCTTCCAGACTTCTAAAACTTTCCTGGATGACGGACTTCTGCCTGTCGATTGTTTGTCCAAACCCGGGAATTACGTTCACCTAAGGGTTTCCGACACGGGGACAGGAATAAAAAAGGAAGCTCTCAGCCGAATATTCGACCCATTTTTCACCACAAAAGATGTGGGAAAGGGAACAGGACTCGGCCTAGCCGTGGTTTACGGGATCGTGAATCAGCATGGCGGTTTCATGAGATGCTCCAGCGAACTATCAAAGGGGACTGTTTTCGACATTTTTCTTCCCGCCCTGGAAGAGGCTGGCCAACAGGATGATGCTACTCCGGAAAAGCGTAGGGCTTTGCCCCGAGGGGTTGAAACGGTCCTCATCGTGGATGACGATGAAACAGTTAGAACATTGGCCGCAGAACACCTCCAGAAAGTTGGTTACAGGATCATGGAGGCCTCAGACGGCATTGAGGCGCTTGAGGTCTATGAAGAGTTTCAGAATGAAATCAGGATTGTGGTCCTCGACCTCATAATGCCAAGAATGGCCGGGGTTGAGTGCCTTTCCAGACTTCTGGAAATCAACCCGGAAATTAGGGTTATAATGGCCTCCGGCTATTCGGAGGAGGGATCAGAAAAACATTTCAATGACCTAGGCGCCAGGCTGTTCATAACCAAACCTTATTCCCAAAGGACATTACTCGAAGCGGTACGCTCGGTAATCGACCGGAAAACTTGATCCGCCCGACGTCCACGATTCCTGGATTCAGGCTTTCGCGGGAATACCACAGAGCCACACAATGCCACGCGCCTTTTCCTGTCATCCCCGACTCCATCAGGGATGACAGGCCAAAACATGCACACAATTAGCGTTTATTCCTGAAAATAACTTCAACTCGTCAGTCCTTACCAACCTTGAAGGTGTCGAATATTATGTTGGTTCCAACAGCTCTCGCTCCATGAGCCACACCCTCAAAAATGTCCTTCTCCGTCCATCCGAGGTTCTTGAGTTTGTCCATGTCGGCTCCAGTGACAGAATGCGGATTGTCACAGGCCTTCAACACAAAAAGCAGCAACGTCTTCTCCTTTTCGGCCAGCGGCGCCTTTTCGGGGTCAGCCAGCGCCGCCTCTATCTGTTCCTTTGTCAGTCCTGCCCCCTGAAGTAACCCGCTGTTCATATTCATGCAGTAGGCCGATTTGCAGGCGTTGGCCACCATCATGCGGATCATCGCCAGAAGCGGTGTGGTCAGAGTCGGGTGTCCGTGATAATGTCCCATGATCTGAATCTGATTGTCCAGTATTCCGGGACTTACACCCAGAAGTCTGACGCCGTCCGGAACAACCCCAAACATTTGTTCAACTTCTGCGTAAAGCTCAGCAAGCCTGCCCTGGGCCTTTTCCGGTGGTGTAGTCTGAATTAACGCCATTTTCTCTTCTCCTTTTCCATGTTGTGTTTTGTTCGTGAGGGAATAGACCCTCAGACCTCAATCGGTAATAATGAGACGTGGCCGTAACTATACTAGACCGGTCTATTATGATACGGCCAAAAAAAATCACTTAGCCAGGATGCCTCCAAAGACAATTTTTTCAAAAAGAACCAGCGGGCCAGAGTTACCTTCGGCCTTCATCCTCAGCACAGCCCCCTCCCAACCGTTTAGAATGAACTCGGCCATTTCATCGACATTCAGCGAGGGATACAGTTCACCTCGCGACCGGGCCTCCTCAAGGCAATCCCTGATACTGGTCTGCATGATTCTGAACACAGCCTGAAGCCTCACCCGAAACGCATCGCTAAGGGATCCCATTTCCTGAGCCAGGTTCCCGATCGGGCAACCACCCTTCCATTCATCCTGTTCGAAAAGCATGCGCATTCCCTCAAAGAAACCACGAAGCCTCTCCAGTGGTGAACCATCCGCCACTCCAAGCGACGAAGCGCATACCGACGCGAGATATTCTGCATAATAATCTATCAGGGCTAGCCCCAGGTCGTCCTTGCTCCTGAAATAGAAGTAGAATGAACCCTTCGGCACACCAGCGCTGTCCAGAATTTCCTGGATGCCGGTATTGTTGAAGCCATTCATACGTATCAACCTTCCGGCGTGTTCGAGTATCCTGTTTTTTGTGGATAGTTTTGCCATGCTTCCTTCGGTTCACTACCTTGTTTAAGATTAGACCGGTCGTCTATGAATGTCAAGATTTTTTCTTGTAAATGTTCAAAAGAAAATGCAGATTGCCCCACCCGTGTGAAGGCGCAAGGCCCCGAATAAAAACAATGACATTAATTATTCCAGGGAGTTGGGCTTGTATGCTAATGTAAGGGTTGGGGGCGTCGGATGGATGCCAGGATCATGAAACTGGTCTGACGCTCAAACTGATGTCCATGTGCGCCCCCGAATTTTCTGCCTACCTGATTACAGTTACATCTGCCCCTGTCAGTTTTTTCAATTCTTCGATATGGTCTTCCACGCTTCCCTTAAATAATAGCTTATCGAAGAATGATCGTTCTTCATGGCCCAATACCAACACGTCGGCATTTTCTTCCAGAACAATCTGTTTTAGGACCTCCAGCACGGGGCCGGTTCTTACGATCGTACCGGGAATGATTTGATACGATTGAGCAAGCTTTTCAGCGAATTCGAGTATCTGCTGACCCAGACGCTCCAATCCCTCCTGAGCTATACTCATCGACATTCCTCCCACGCTTCCTTTAAGAAAACCTGCGTCTACTACGTAGACATAGGTCAGTCTGGCGTTATTCCGCTTTGCAAGCGCAGCGGCCTCGAGCGCTGCCTTCTGGGCATGTGCCGATCCGGTAACCCCACAGACTATGCTTTTTATTGCCATAATTTCTCCTGCGACAGAGAGTTAATCTCGTGTTATTATTCCCCGGAATGATCCTATCCGGAGTGTCATGGCGCCAGGCCCGGACTCTCGTCTGCATGGGCTGACGGGAGTCACGGGTGTGATTGTTTGCCAAATCCGTCATTTCCTAGTATGCGATGAGCAGGTAAACCATGCACATTGTCACGGTTATTATCATGGGCCACCAGCACATTTTCATGTACTCAACAAAAGAGATCTTGTATCCGGCCTTCTCGGCCATGCCGACCGTGACCACGTTAGCGCTTGCGCCGATCATGGTGCCGTTGCCTCCGAGACATGCGCCCAGAGATAGTGACCACCACAGCACGTTGTCCCTTGGTAAACCGAAGCTCTCACTCAGAAACAGCACTATGGGAAGCATGGTAGCGGTAAAAGGTATATTGTCGATAAACGCTGAAGCGATTGCTGAAACCCAGAGTATCATTATCACTGCGATGGTCAGGTTACCCTGGGACGCCTGAAGGACTACATTTGCGATCTGCTGGATTAGGCCGGTGGATTCCGCTGCGGCTATTACTACAAACAGGCCAATGAAGAACATCAGGGAAGGCCATTCCACTTCTCGCTCTAGCATTTCCACGATGTCCACCCTGGAGATCGCCAATAGCAACAAAGATCCTATGAGAGCCGCCACAGCCACCTGCATGTGCAGGAAGCCGTGCAAGGCGAACAGCAGAATGGTAAATCCCAGAATAACAAGCCCCTGAATCATCAACTTCCTGTCGGTGATCTTGTACTGTTCCCTCAGGAGAGCTATGGTTTTCTCAACATCCCCCACATCAGCCTTCATGTATTCTTTTTTGTGCCACCACAGGAAGTAGAAGCAGGATACGATAAGGCTCAACAGACAGATTAGGGTAAGGTTTGAGACAAATTGACCGAAGGTGAGGCCAGTGTAAGAGCCGATGAGAATGTTGGGGGGATCACCGATCAAGGTTGCCGTACCTCCCACGTTGGATGCAAAGGCCTGAGGGATGAGGAAGGTTAACGGGTGAACCTTCAGGGTCAGCGCAATCTCTATGGTCACTGGAATTACCAGCAGCATGGTGGTGACATTGTCAAGGAAAGCTGAGATAACCGCTGTCAGGAACTGCAGCACGAACGACAGTATGAATACGTTGCCCCTGGCCCAGGCATAGGCTTTGTACGCCAGGAACTGGAACATACCGGTCCGTTTGAGCACCCCAACAAAAATCATCATTCCAAGGAGCAGAAAGATGACGTTCAGGTCCACCGCAGCCATGGCGTCCTCAAAAGACAGGATGTAATAGGACTTGTCATAGCTGCCCAGGGTGTAGGTGATGAACAGGATGAGGGCCGCGGCAAGCAAGGCGGCCAGAGTGCGGTGCATCCATTCAAAGCTTATGACCACGTATACGCCCACGAGAATGATCGTGGCAAACCAGAATGCCGGCGAAACCGCACGTTTGAGGGAAACAATTTGGGAAATATTGAAAAGGCGATCGCCCTTGGCATCGGTTCCTGCATCTATGATTTTCAGGGTGGTAGGGGCGATTGGTTCCCAAGATGGTTTTTGACCCTTCAATTCTACCTTGGCTGATGGAAGAGTTCCGGCTGAAAGACTGAACTGCGCCGAAAAAGCGCCATTGGAACCAGACTTAATGGATTCGTCCTTGCCTAACGGGGTGACAGTTTTTCCATTTACAAGAACTTCTATATCCACTTCCTTTACCGGTTTCCCCTGAGCATTGTAAACAGCTCCCGAAAGGATCAGGCGATCCGCCTGTGAAGCCAGTGCCTGTGAAGGCAGGCAGCATCCCATAAAAATTACTGTTATTGATAAAAGGAGTAAAAAAAGTTTCAAACGAGTCATAGAACGTGTCCTTCTGTTTTCAAAATGAATTTATTTAAGATTCTGGAGAAGTTTTCCCATTCAGTTCTTATTTACGATCGTGGAGGCGTGTTCACATCTTGTAACTAGCTTCCAGCGCATGTCAGGAAAAATCTTCCTATGACGTCAATCACCCCTTCTAAGGGCAATATGCATCGCTCTAGCCTCGTTAATTCTCTCTTCCTGTTTGAGTTTCTTCATTTTTGCTTCCTGAACCTTTGTCATGAGTAGTTCCAGGTCACAGGGTTTCATGAGGTAGTCCAGAGCCCCCTGTTTCATCCCGTCAATAGCTGAGCCAACAGTGGCATGCCCGGTAAGCATGATCACCTCAAGGAGCGGATTCATATTCTTGATGGCCTTGAGGGTTTCTATGCCATCCATGCCGGGCATCTTCACATCCAGTACTATGACGTCAAGGGGTTCGCCCCGACCTATTATTTCAAGGGCCTCCGGGCCACTATTTGCGATGGAAACTATAAGACCACGCTTCACCAGGCGTTTGGACAATGTATCAATGAAGGGGGCCTCATCATCTATCAAAAGAACTCTCGCTGTTGTCATATCGTATACTCCTGAAGTAGGGGTTTATATTCTTGTTTTGTGGCCATGAGCAGTCACGGGCTTATCTCAAATTCTCATGACTATGTATTTGTGAACCAGTCTGGTGTTAATTAGAATTCTTGTTAATTCGATGTTGACTCGATTAAATCCGGTCTCGCCTGCCCGAGCCTGGCATGAGTGCTTACAATGCTCAAGTGGTAGTGAATTGTCATCCTGGAATGGATGAAGGTTCTCTTCCATGGCCCTGCCTTGCATGGCAGGAGTGTTGTGATTTTGAAGAGAAATATCTGGGCAGCAAGTCTCGTTAACCACGAGGAACAACATCAGAAAGACTGACATGATTCGGATAAGACGCTGCAGAGATCTGTTCTCCATGAACCGCTCCTGTGTCCTTAACGGTTGCTACATTGTTCTTGGAACCGTGATCGGCATTCCGAGCAACGGCCAGATGACTAGAACAGCCAGGGCTACAACCAACATGAGTATCAGGCTCGCCGGGATTCCATACATAAAGAATTCACCACTGGTGAATTGTTTCGAGTCGTAGGCGATTGCGTTTGGAGCCGCCCCGACCAGTAGTATGAAAGGCATTCCCGCTGTAACAAGCGCAGCATACATGACCACATAGGACGAAACACCCAAGTAGCCGGCTATAACCAGGGCAACCGGAAGAGAAATGGCTATGGCGGCCACGTTCATGATGAAGTTGGTCAGAATCATGACGAAGAATGCGATGCTTAGAACGAACACAAGCCAGTGGGACTTCTGGAACAGAGCAAGCCAGTTTACCGCCATCCACTTGGCGGCTTCAGTTTCCCAGAGGCAGTATCCTATGCTCATAGCGCCTGAGAAAAGTAATACTATGTTCCAGGGGATAAGTTCCAGGTCTTCTATATCCAAAATGTTGAAAACAAAAAACAGGATGGTCGATACGAGTATGATAGCCGTCTTGTCCAGCGATTGTAATTTGGGTACCATTACTTGCAAGGACATCGTCACGATGGCGCCGAATATGATCACCAGGGAGATAATCTCTTTTCTGGTAATTGGACCAAGGTTCTGACTAAGCTCGGCCACACGCTCCCGCAATCCCGGAATAACTTTCTTCTCTGGTTTCAGGAATAACATGAAAAAAAACCACAGAAGCACGACCATAATCACTCCCACAGGAAGCATGTAGAGGGTGAGTTCATAGAAGGGCGTATCCACACCGGCCATCTCCTTGAAAAATCCCAGCGCCACTATCGCTCTGGCAGACCCAAGAAGTGTAATGATACTTCCAGCCCCACAAACATAAGCCATCCCTATGAACAAGCCTTTCCCAAATTTGGTCGGCTTGTCGCCTTCACCATAAAGGCTGTAAATAGCCAGCAACAGTGGATACATCGTGGCGGCTACCGCTGTATGCGCCATTATCAGAGTCAGAACCGTAATAAGAAGGAAGACTCCCAGATAAATTGACCCGGTATTTTCACCGATTACATTGAGCATCTTGTAAGCCATTCTCTTGGTGAGGCCTGTCTTTGTGAAAACCATGCCAATAACCAAAGAGGCAAAAATGAAAAGAACCGAAGGGTCCATGAAATCCTTGAAGGCCACCTTAGCGGGTCTGATCATGAACAACGCCTGCATAACACCGATGACCAGGCTGGTTACACCGATCGGAACGACTTCAAAAACCCACCATATCCCTGCCATCAGGAATAGGGCCACAGCCCCCTTACCCTCAGGGGTCAACGCGAAATGTTTGCCAACCGGGTCTATGGCATCTGGCCAGGGGGGTGAGAAGTATACAAGGAAAAATAGGCCGACTCCCGTAAGCATTGCTATCAATCTTGTCCAATTTATCTGGACTCCCTGTGCTGCTGTCATCACTGGATTCCTCCTAATGTTTCAGATAATAATGTCTGTGAGATTAAATCTGGCAGGCTCTCATAAGAGTCACCACCTGGTCAAAAACATCCACAAGTCGTAGCAAGCCCGACACTTCACCATCAGATAGCACCAGTAGAGCCTGACTGCGGCTCATGATCAACTGGTGTATGGCCTGGCTCAACGTGGCGTTAGCATCGATGAATACATCAGACGGTTGCTTTGGAATAAAATCGCTGACCCTTCTGTCGAAGCTTTTCCGGCAAATGTCCGTCAGTGGGGATTTCCACAAATCGTAGCTTTCCAGCATCGAGTGCAGAAATTCAGGCGTAAGACCAAATCTCGATACTTTTTTAAGTTCCTCGTTGTTCAGATATTCCGGCTCCAGACAAGTTAGAATGTCCATGCGGTTTATTTTCCCGATGACTTTTCCATACTTGTCAAACACAAGGACCGCCATGAAACGATGGCCCCTGGCGTCCAGCCGCTGCCCCCCCTCGACAAGGGCCTGGGCCGCATCGAATAGGGAGGCGTCTTCTGAAACCCTTGGGTAACCCCCAAACGACGTCATGTGATCCCTAACAAAAGTTGTTCCCATGAAATTCTCTCCTTCAAGAATGTTCTTTCAATAACATCCCAGCAACTTACATGCCGCTGGTTGATCAGTAGCCCTTGGTCTTGACGATTCTCTCAACCTCGGCGTTCCTGATCCTGTCCTCATGCTCCTTTTTCCGCTGGCTCGCGCTGGTCAGCTTGTCGATAAGAATACTCATGTCTACCGGTTTTAAGAGATAATCAAATGCCCCCAGTTTCATGCCGGATATCGCTGTTTCAACCGTCGTGTTGCCCGTCAACATGATAACTTCGGTCAGGGGCCTTGTACGTTTGAATTCCTGAAGCATCGACAGGCCGTCTCGCCCGGGCATCATAACGTCCAGAACCGCTACGTCGATATCAACCTTGTCAAGAACACTTAGGCCCTCATCTCCACCCAGAGCAGTCAAAACCTCAAAATTCCTCGCCTTCAGACGTTGGGAAAGGAGGTCTACAAACTGTTCCTCGTCATCAACCAACAGAACTCGGATTCTCATTAGCGCTCTCCACTTTCTAACGAATACCTTTGGCCTCAGCTTCTTTTCTTGAAGACTGATCGGCCACATAAGACTGCCATGTAGCATATATCGTGCCATTTCATTAAAGCGTTTATTATTAGCATTTCCTGATAAGGCCCGGCTGAGGCATGAGTCAAAACGAAACACTGTGACACGCCACAAAACATTGCGGGAAACAATTTGAAACAACTCAGGCCCACCCAGAATCGCCTTTGGTTTGACGTTCCCAGAAAATAGTCTTTATGCGCTTTTTTGGGTTATCACGTATAAGGCGCGGAGGGAATGATCCGATGACTGAACGAACAAAACTGTTGAGAAATGAACGATACGGAGAACCCGCCTGTTAGGGCCCAAGATGGTGACTGATTGAAGAGAGGGATGTAGCGGGATTATTGACAGCAAGTTGGTAGACAAAGTCTTAAGGGTTTTAAGGACAAACGCAAGACGAAAAGATTAACGTGACAGTCACGCGAGCCCATCAACCTGACGGAGGAGACGCAACCAATGGTAGTCTGGGCATATCTCCAGACTTTTAGAACACACTTGCCAGTCAATTCTCTCCTGCATTCGGGTATCATAGATGTGACGAATGTGGAGGACAGGAAATACTCTCGTCACACATAGGGCATTTAGGCATCTGGATTTGACGCGTGGGTGACAATCTCTAAATTGAGGGAATGTTTTGCGCTAAACCTGAGCGCTATCTCCAGAAAATTCTTCAGGCCTTGCCATTAGAGTGGTTAACAAACAGTCTCAGAACCAACATTAAGTATTACTTCTTTTATAAAGCAATACTTTTTAGAAACGCTATAATGCTCAGGCTGCAGTAATATTTTTATAACGCCGGCGCGGAGGCCGGCGCTACTATGGAGACCGTGGCTATCGTTATAGTTGAGACGCTAGGCGGTTTTTGTTTCGGAGGCCTGCTGGAGCCCCAACTCCCGTATAGACTCTTCGCGCATCAGGTATTTCTGTATTTTTCCGCTGATGGTCATGGGAAAATCATCGACCAGTTTGAGGTAGCGCGGTATTTTATAGTGAGCGATCTTTCCCTGGCAAAAATCGCGCACATCCGTGATGGTAACGCTTGAGCCCGGCTTTAGCCTGGCCCAGACCATTATCTCCTCGCCGTATTTCAGATCCGGCACTCCGATAACCTGCACGTCGGAAATTTCCGGGTGGTGATGTAGGAATTCCTCTATTTCCCGTGGATAAATGTTTTCACCCCCGCGAATGATCATGTCCTTGATACGGCCCACTATCTTGACGTAGCCTTCTTCGTCCATCTCGGCGAGGTCTCCCGTATGCATCCATCCGGCATGATCAATGGCCTCGTGGGTAGCTTTTTCGTTGTTCCAGTATCCCGACATTACGCTGTAACCCCTAGTGCAAAGCTCTCCGGATTCCCCTATCGGGACGATAAGACTCGTCACGGGATTGACTATCTTGATTTCAACATGCGGATGAGCGACCCCTACTGTGCTGACCCGCTTGTCCAGGGATGCCCCGGCCCTTGTTTGGGCGCTTACGGGGCTCGTTTCTGTCATCCCGTAACATATAGTGACCTCACGCATGTTCATCAGGGTGTTAACTTTTTTCATAACCTCGATGGGACAGGGTGAACCCGCCATGACACCGGTGCGCAGGCTGGAGAGGTCGAATTTTCCAAAATCAGGGTGTTCCAGTTCGGCGATGAACATCGTAGGAACTCCGTAGAGCGCCGTGCATTTCTCGTTCTGAACCGCCTGAAGCGTCCTGAGCGGGTCAAAGGAATCCCACGGATAAACCATCGTTGCGCCGTGAGTTATGCATCCGAGGTTTCCCATTACCATCCCGAAGCAATGATAGAGAGGAACAGGGATGCACATCCTGTCTTTTTCCGTTATTCCCTGCAGGTCTGCCACAAAGTAACCGTTATTCAGGATGTTGTGATGAGTCAGGGCGGCGCCCTTTGGGAAGCCTGTGGTGCCGCTGGTGTACTGGATATTTATAACTTCGTCGAACTGGACATTGCCTTGCAAACTAGCCAGTTCGGAGTCCGAAACCTGAGAGGCCAGTCCGAGGAAGTCATCCCAGGCAAACATTCCCGGCGCGCCCTCATCTCCAATCCGGATGATGGCCCTCAGATCAGGGAGTTTTTCCGACTTCAGCCGCCCCGGCTCACAGTCGCGTATCTCCGGGCACAAATCATACATCATCCGCGTATAATCCGAAGTCTTGAATTCGGGCATGATTACCATGACCTGACATCCGGACTGCCGAAGGGCATATTCCAGTTCGTGCAATCGATAGGCCGGGTTTATGTTTACCAGGATGACCCCTATTTTAGAGGTGGCCAGTTGGATCGCCAGCCATTCGTAATTGTTAGGCGACCATATTCCGACCCGATCGCCCTTCCTTAGCCCCAGTCCGGTCAGACCCTTGGCAACCTGATTTACCCGGGCCTGTAATTCAGCGTAAGTTAGTCTTATGTTCTGATGAACCACAATCAACGCATCGTTATCTGGAAATCTTTCTACCGTTTCATCGAATTTATCACCTATGGTCATCCCGATTAGTGGTTTCCCGCTAATCCCGCTTGCATAGCTGAACCGTCGGGAACGGCCATTGGTTACCTTGTCGGCGGCAATAGCGCCGAGACCTGACGCCTGAGATTGCTCATGCATCTGAGACCCCCTTTTCATCAATAATATTTATTCGCCCACGCAATCACCAAGGCCTGTTGGGCGTGTCACACCGCAGCAATGACTACTTTTCGCTCAAGAGGCCAAGGCTAGCCCTCAACATAGCCAATCCTGATAAACGGAGCGCCTTCTGTTGAGAAAGAGCAAATTCTCACAAAGCGAGCAGGATATGTATTCGTTCGTAGTGTGTCAAGATGGTCGAACAGCAGGAATCTGTCACGAGCGACAGAAACTCGGCACGCGAATTCCGGAAGACCCCAATTGTCGGGGGTACAAGAGTCATGCTGGAACCGGCCTTCGCGTTGACTAAGTTGCGCATTGTCATCTCCGACTTGAGCGGGGATCCATTCTTACTGGATTCCCGTTTACAAGGGAATGACAAATAAAATCTTCATTCAATTCGCTTTTATTTGCGAGAACGGTTATAGATAGCAAAAATTGTGGCTACGATTCTTTTTTATTGCCAAGATCACTGGGAATCATCTATTGGGCGAAAACAAATGAAATGACTCTCCGAAATTGCGAACTTTCAATCAATTTCCCTTGTGGCAAAATCTCAGCCATGAGGTTCGGCAAACATCGTGTTAGAAACATTGAGAATATTAAGATACTCTCCTTGTATTTCGTTCTACCATGTCCTGCTCTATCTCCCTTTCAAACTTCGGGACGCTTTTTTTGTCAAAAGCGTTTAAATGAACTACCATGGATCTATACCGTCTCCCATAGAGATCAACCTCGGTTTCAAATCCATGATAGTAAGAGAGTTTACGTTTTCCTGTAGATCGTTGAGCCGAGATTATGCCGATGCCATCCCATGCGTTGTTTCGATAAATGGAGTCGAGGCGCGAGGCAATTATTTTTCTTTACCGTCAGATTTCTAGGGATCGAGCCTCGATTCATGATCAAAGCCTTTGCCTGATTTCGGATTCGAGATTTTCCTCACTGATGTTGTCCCCTTCAACTATTACATCATCATCTATCATGATAGCCGGGGCACACGGAAGGTCCGTATCCGACCACTCATCAGATCGGTAATAGTCCCTTGTGTGTGAGATAATCTCGACATTGAAGGAATATTTTGCGCTCAACCTGGGCGCTATCTCAAGGAAATTCGATCAGGCTTTTCCATTGGGATCGTTGATGAACAGTCTTAAAACCTGCATAAAGTATCACTCCTTCCGTAAGGTATTTTACATGCGGTATCGTGATAATATAATACAAGTTCAGTAGACAACAGTCAATGAATTGATACGAAATGGCTATTTGCATGCGATTCCACAAATTGCGATATATTGCGTGGTTCACATATAGCGGCATGGAGACGCCCATGTCGAAAAGGGTTTATGGCCATAGGTCGGAGGTTTGTGCTGGTAAACCGGATCCCCGATCAGGTCGGGTGTAACGTCTTAGAACTCACTCGCATGAGGGAATCCAACCGTTGACCTCGTGTCATAGTTCCTGGGGCTATTCCAGGTGGTCAGGTTCCGATAGCAGCTTTGACGGCCTGAACCAGTTCAGTCATTTTGCAGGGCTTTTGGAGGAAGCCTTTTATGTGGGGGCCAATATCCTTTGCCAGCTCGCTTTCAGGATTGTAGCCGCTCAACACCAGAACACTCAAGGAGGGATCGATTTTCAGGAGTTCGTTCAGGCACTCCTTGCCCGACATCTGGGGCATTATCAGGTCCAGAATGACTAAGGATATTTCATCTTTCCTTTCCCTGAAGATTTTTATTGCGTCCAGTCCGTTTGGGGCCAGAATAACCCTGTAACCTGCCGACTCCAGAACTGTCTGTTCCATTTCGGCGACGATAACACTGTCTTCGACGACCATGATGGTTCCGTGACCTTCTGTCTCAATGACAGGGTGTACGATTTGTGGGGGCGATGGCGCAGCCGGTATTTCAGGGAGCCAGATTCTGAATTTCGTCCCCTCGCCGGGCTCACTCTCACAGTTGATAATGCCACCATGCTGTTGAACAATTCCTCGAACTACGGACAGACCGAGACCGGTTCCCCTGATAGTCCCTCTCTGTTTGGTGCTGAAAAAGGGGTCAAAGATGTTTTTCAGAACTGCGGTATCCATGCCCCTGCCATTATCTTCGACCGTCATCTTCACGAACGGACCCGGCTTTACTCCCGGATAGGCCCCGCAATTATCATCGGTCAATGCCACCCTGCGTGTTGAAATCTTCAGTATTCCCCCCTCCAGGAAGGCCTCTGAAGCATTTATGGCAAGATTCATGACAAGCTGACGTAACTGGTTTGGGTCTGACTTTATGGTAATGTCCCCGTCAGCCAGACTTAACTCGAGCTGTTCAATGTTTGGGAGTGTGCGAGTGATCAATGACCCGATTTCGCGCAATTGATGGTTCAGATCCAGAGGTTTTGAAATGACCTGAGCCTGCTGTCCAAACGCGAGTAGTTTTCTTATAAGCTCGGCCCCTTCCATGGACGTTTGCACAATAGTACTAAGGCTGGAATACTGCTTGGAGGTCTTTTCAAATCCATCCATAACATTTTCGGTATAGGCCGTTATTATCTGGAGCATGTTGTTGAAATCATGAGCGAGGCCACCGACGAGGGTTCCGAGCGCCTGAAGTTTCTGAGACTGGAATAGCTGGGTCTGAAGCGCCTGGTTTTCCTGTTCGGCCAGGACCCGGCTCGTGACATCACGATTCCCCGCCCTTCTTCCGAGCCACTTTCCCTCATCTCCGTAGACAGCCTGACACACGTGTTCTATCCAACGCTCTTCTCCGGAGCGTGTTATGATCCTGTATTGAACGGTGTGAGGTGGGCTGTCGTCTATTTTGTCGAAGTGATCATCAACAAGTTCTCGGTCTTCCGGATGTATGATCTGGCCAATCAGACCAGGGTTCTTGATAAATTCATCCGGAGAGTATCCTGTGATTTTTTCACATGACGGTGAGACGTGAATCAGCCTGCCGTCGGGCGCCACCCAGATTTCCCAGTCAAGGTTATGGTTGGCGACAGTCCGGAATTTCTCCTCGCTTTCCCGCAACCGGTCCTGGGTAATTACCATCTGCCGGTAGCTATGCGCATTCTCTATTGCCAGTCCAAAAATACCCATGATCTGAAGGGCAAGATTGACATACCGCTGTCTGTCTACCGGGAATGTCAGATCATCAACCACTATTATGCCTACAGCTGAGTCCCTGCCCTTTATAGGCATGGAAAAACCGTTTTTCGAGAGCGTCCACGAAAAATCATTCCTTTCAGCGGAATTATTATCGATAGCTTCGGGGTGGTTGAGTTCCAGGAAGGATTTCCACTCCGCCCCCTGCTGTCCATCAAGGGGGAGGTACTGAACCTTGCGGGCCCCGAAAATGGTTTCCATCAAATCGATCAATTCCCGAACGACGTCGATTTCATCCATATTGGCGGTCAGGCTGCTGACAACATTCAGGGCCATGGCGTAGCCAGCCTTTTCAGAGTAAGCCGTTTTCAGGAGGCTTTCTGAATTTCGCCTTTGAGACTCCATGGCGGATTCCATGGCTATCCTGTTGATGAATGACCGAAACAGGTCCATCCCCCAGGGAACAACTTCAAAGGGGAGTTGGAGAAAATCGGCAAGCTGGCGGAGCTGATCGTCCGCCAGGTCGCTAATGCCTGTATCGAGGAGAACAATGGAGGAAACGGATTCGCCAAAAAGGCTCCGGGCCGTTTCTTTATCCAGCCCCATGCCGTCGAGCCATTGGCGCCATCGCAACACCTGCCCGGAGGTCAGGATGCAGCAACCACGTTTCAGACAAGCTTGCGTAAAAGCCTTGGATGCAAGCATGTCAAAACACTGTTCAAACCGGTGTAAGACCGCTTTGTGGGCTAGGTTCGAAGGTGGGTCACCCATTTCGCCAAGACAGCAGCAACCCAGGATGTGGATTCCGGTAAACTCGCCGGGATCGCCGATGATCCCGAGAATGTTATCCCATGTTAGCGGCGGACGACCGCAGCTAACAGGGAAACATGCGGCTATGACCTCCTCAAATGCGGGATCTTCCAGAACCGAGCGCAGTTCCGGATTAAAATTCTCGCAAGTGAGAACACACAGCCTATCCTTCATAATCCCTGACCCAGGTTAGAGGATATTGTCCCCACTTGAAAACAGCATCGGATATTGCCATCAGGACTTCATCGGGGACCTGCCATGGAATTTCGCCGAAATTGTCGGCCAGTACGTATCCACCACCAGCGCCCGCGCTTGCAATAGCCTTTTTCACCTCCTGTTCAGCCTGTTCAGCCGACCAGTTACGCATCTCTATGTTGTTGAGATTACCAAGGATAGTCACTTTCCCACGACAAGAATCCTTTATCACCCCGAGGTCATCAAGAGAACTTACGCCTAGACCGGCGGCCCCCGTGCTGAGTATATCCCCAACAATCTGACCACATGCGCCCGCGCCCATGTGCATGACTGTTGGCCCACTGATACGTCCTATGACGCGTTTGGCTACCTGCAATCCGGTTTCAAGAAACATCTGCCTGCTTGTAATGGTAGTTGATGAAACTGGGTCAAAACAGCAGATGGCCGTTGCGCCTGCCGCCAGTTGTGCATCCGCCCATGACACACAAAATTCTTCATTGACTTTCATCAACTGCTCAAAGAGTGGGCGTTCCTCATACATCAAACGTATGTATCTGCCAAAACCCATCTGCATGACAGGGACTGAAAATGGCGATACTACAACCCCTACCACAGGCGCCTCGTCCCCTACCCGCTCTTTCATCAGGGAAATCGTTTTCAGAATCCTCTGTGCAAGGTTGGAGTTTTCAATCCGCGGGGGAGTCAGACCCGTTATCATGGATGATTTGGTTATAAACGGTTCACCCGCATTGGGAGCGCCATCGTCGAAAAAAATCACCTCGCCGCCCCAGGTCTCTATTTCATTGGCCGCAAAATACATCCCAGACATGAAATCATGGCGATACTTCCGGAGAAGCCGCATCTGACCCTCAACAACATTCTCCGGTTTAGAGAAATATTCCCTGATAGACAGCCCAAGTTCCTTCGCTCCATGCATGGTCGCTGAAAGCAGGAATGGAACGCGATCCGCTTCCTTATGACCCATGGCTGTTAATACACGCTCCGAACATGACATGGATGGTCCCATTATGAAGCTCCTCCTTCAATTCCTGCAAAAACTGATACGGCGTCAAAAGCCGTGCGCCCCATCGCATAGGCGCCCACTTCCTTCCACAGCGTTTCGTCAAACCTGAATGGAGCTCCACCCACAACGATCTTGACATCTGCATCACGAGCGTCGAATTGCCTCCGCAGATCCTTCACACGAAGGGCCGACGGCAACATAAGCGTTGACACCAACAACACCTCGATTTTATCATCTATTGCCCGTTTCACCGTATCATCCACGCCGAGACATCCATAATCGAGGAGACTAAAACCACACGACCTCAGGAATGAATACACTATCGTCTTGCCCAAGATATGTCTGTCCTCCAGAACCACTATGGCAATCCTGGGATGAGACCTGACAGGCATCGGGTCTCGCAGAATCATGGCGTCCACAAGCTTTTCACAAATACGACCACTCATGTAAACCTGAGCAAGCGACACACTCCCCTCGGCCCAGCCATCCCCGATTTTGTCCAAAACCGGCACTATTATCTGATCAAGAAATTCCGACCTGACATTCTCCGCGCCCCATCTGTCAAAAACCTCACGTGCAGCGACTGCGTCAACCGCCAGAAGCGCCTGTTCAAAGTCATTCAGCAATTCATTCACAATACGCCCTCCATAATTGTCGATCACCAATTGGTTGATACGTGGACAATCTTTTATACTACAACAATTATATGGCGCTTATCTATGGATTTGCCGGCATGAAACCGAAATTGAAGATCGTGTATTTTAGATGCGCTCGTTAAAAACGGGAGGGGTCTGATGGCCAGAAATAGTCTCTAACCCTAGTAGTGTCATTCCCTTGTAAACGGGAATGACAGCGTGAATTGAACGCTAGTGGTTTATGTACCCGACAAGGGTTATGAATACGCCGGCACGGAGGGCGACGCTACTATATTGTTGCAGCGATTTGCTTAAAAACTACACCAAAGGGAGACAAGAAAGGGAGCCGAGCGCGTCACTGGATTCGACGAAGCTCGATTGTAACGAGGTTGTGTTTGTCCATGCAATCCATCTCTATAACGTTCGGATCGCCCCATTCCGGAGGGAATCCGCCTCCGAACTGCAGCATGATAATGTATGGAAATATCTGGTGATAGAGGAACCCGCAGAGACCTCCTGTGTCATGCCCGCTCAGAGGTATGGAATGTCCGACGGCGTGGCCTGCGCTACATTTCCCTTTGACACGTTTTATGATTCCGATAACCTTGTGGCCCACTTGGGGCTGTTCATCAGATGACATGGGGCAGGCTCCTTTCCGGAAAAAGTGAAAAAGTTAATTCGTAACGTCTAGTAAATATAGGGTGGATTGCGGGGCTTGCCTATCTTTTCCCAAGTCAGGCCGAGGGTATCCCTAAAAAATGGGCCAAGCCGATCAAAAAGCCTCCTCCAGTGACTCCTTCCCTGATCCAGACCTTCAAATATTTCAATGACGTGTTCGCGAATATTTGCCAACTCCTGCTTCGGTAGAAAAGACACCGCCCCCAGTTCCAGAGCCCTGTTGACACTATCAACAGTGATGCTGTGGGCTGTCAGCATTGCGGCTGGAACACCTTTTTCCCTGCACAGTCCAAGGAGCGCAAACCCGTTTACACCCATTATGTCCAGTAGCGCCAAATCAAAAGGCTTCTCTGTCAAAAGCCTCTCAGCGTCCTCGTAGCTGTTTGCCGTGACAATTTCAAAGGGGTCGAACTGCTCCTGCAATATGTCAAGAACATCCATCTCATCATCAACAGCGAGAATCTTTCTATTTTTTAGAAGGTCGTTGTTCATCATAACCTGTTTCTCTCATGAGTTTGATATTTTTTCACGCATTTTCATCACCACAAATATCCAGACCGACTTCCTTCCGATAGGCTTCTTCCATGGCCATCATGATCTCGCCAAATTCCAGGGCGTGAATTCGCATGGCCTGCGCCGCCTCGACCGGCTTCCCGTTTATAACCGCCTGGACAACCGGACGATGCATACCCGCCGGATGCATGGACAGCGTGTTGGGATTAACCTCCTCTATCACCTTGCGGGTAACCCTCATCAGTGACTTCACAAGCGCTTCCAGAAAGCGGTTTCCGCAAATTTCGGCAAGGACCCCATGCGCCATGGTCTTGGTTTCGATGTCATCAGCCAGCGACTTTACCGGCAGATCTTCGAGTTCAAGGATATGAGCAAGTTTCTTCCTGTATTCATCAGTTATGTTAATGGCCGCGAGCCGGGCGACTTCGGGTTCTATGAGCGTGCGGACATTGCATAACTCGGGAATCGATATCTTGTCAGCCAGAAACAGATCAAGAAAAGCGTTGGCGAGATTTTCGAAAGTGAGCTCAATTATGTAGGCGCCACCACTAGCCCCCTGCCGCGTTTCAACAAAACCCGCGTTTTCCAGAGATCGAAGAGCTTCCCTGACCGCAACGCGGCTGACCTGGAACTCTTCCATCAACTCCCGTTCGGAGGGCAGCTTGTCACCCGCCCTGAATTCTCCAACGAGTATGGACTGCTTGAGTTGCTCGGCAACCTCTTCTGAAACTCTGGTCTGTTTGATAGGTCTGAATTTTGGCATGACAACTCCAGGTCAGATATTAGCCAAAACGTTTGAATTTTGAAACACCTAATTTTTTTAATAGCTAATATTTCTTGACTGTGAATATTAATATAGTTAAACATTATACCATTAGACCTTTCTAAGAAGCCCGCAAAAAAGAACAGGAAATGTCGAGAAAAATCCGATGAATGTAGCAAGTTCACTGGCCATGGCGGCCCGGTTCTTCCCTGATCGCCCGGCGGCGCGAGCGGAGGACGAGGAAATCACTTACCTGCAACTGGAATCGATGGCAAACCGTGTCGCGACGGGTCTTATGGCGTTTGGAGTCCGGCCTGGCGACTACATCGGGCTTTGCGCTCCGAATTCCATCGAATGGCTCATCATCTATTTCGGTATACTGAAAACGGGCGCTGTAGCAACAACCTTTTCCTACGGGTTGCAGCGTGAAGAGCTTGCGTTGCTTGTTAGCCATGCAAGGCCTCGAATCTTGTTTTGCCACGAAACCAGGCTGGAGCATTTCGAAGGGCTCAGGGAAGCTTGCGGGATTAAAAGACTGATAGCGACGGGGGCGGAACTGTCACTGAGCTGCCTCATGGAAAAGGGTTGCAATGGTTTCACTGCCATTGAGAGAGAGCGTGGAGACACTGCGGCTGTTCTTTACACTGGAGGCACGAGCGGCATCCCGAAGGGTGTGATGCTTTCTCATGAGAATATTCTTACCAGCAGCCATAATGTGGCTTATTCGGAGAGGTCCTGCGAGACGGACCGGGCTTTGTGTTTTTTGCCGTTGAATCATGTGTTCGGGCAGATACACATCATGAACGCGACGATATTCAGTTGCGGATGTGTTGAACTGCTGGGGGCGTATGACCTTGAGAAAGTTTTGTCACTTGCTTCGTCGGGTCGGATAACGCGTTTTTATGCGGTCCCGACGATTTACAGCCGGCTTTTGACGGTTCCGGACCTAAGGGGCCAGTTAGGCGCGTTGAAGTATTGCTTTTCAGCGGCAGCGAGCATGGCGTCGGAGATCGTGCGCCAATGGAAAGACCAGACGGGTCTGACCATATATGAAGGTTACGGGATGACGGAATCCGCTTCTGCGGTGACGTACAATCATTACTTCGAGCACCGGGTAGGATCTGTTGGCGCTCCTGTTCCGGGCGTGGAGGTTGAGATACGCAATTCCTCGGGTTTGAGGGTTTCTCCGGAGGTTGAGGGAGAAATATGCATTCGGGGTCGAAACATAATGAACGGGTACCTGAACAATCCCGAGGCCACACATGGGGCTTTTTGGGAGGGGGCCTGGTTCAGGTCCGGGGATGTGGGAGTCCTGGATGACCGAGGTTATCTGTATATAGTTGACCGCTTAAAAGACATGATTATAACCGGCGGGGAAAATGTTTACCCGCGCGAGGTTGAAGAAATCCTTTTTACCATACCAGAGGTTCGGGAGTGCGCTGTGGTTGGGCTTCCCGACAGGGAATGGGGAGAAAAGGTAACAGCCTTCATTGTTCCACATGACGGCAAAAGCATAAATCCCACTGAACTCAAGTCCTACCTGAGACAGCGTATTTCCGCGTTCAAGGTTCCGAAGGAGTTCCTTGTTGTTGATGAGTTACCGAAGAACGCGACGGGAAAAATACTGAAAAGGGAAATCAGGAAGCAGTTCATTGAAACCGGCGTCCTGTAGCTTTCGTTTACTGCAACACAGGAATTCAAGGAGTATAAGATGAAGAAGTTTATGGTAATTTTTGGTTTGTTCATAGCGCTGACGCTCATGATCGCCCTGCCCTCCTTAACCCAGGCGGATGAAAAGGTGATAAAACTCAAGTATTCCAACTTTTTCCCTCCTTCCCATAAAAACAGCATTCTTTCCGAGCAATGGGGGAAGGAGATTGAAAAGCGCACGAATGGGCGTGTAAAGGTCACCTATTTTCCGGGCTCAACTCTTACTCCTCCGACACAGACCTATGACAGCGTGGTCAAGGGTATTGCCGACATAGGACAGAGTCTTGTGGGATATTCACCCGGGCGTTTTCCCCTGACCGAGGTTCTTGCTCTTCCACTCGGCTACTCCAGTGGAATTCAGGCCACCAATCTTACCAATGAATTCTACCGCAAGTTCAAGCCGAAAGAATTTGACGACACACAGGTGATGTACTTTCACGGGCATGGTCCGGGATTTTTCCATACAAAGAAAGTCATTTCGTCCATTGATGACATAAAGGGGCTGCGGATAAAGGCGAACGCCGAGAACGCCGCCATCGTGACGGCTGTGGGAGGCGCTCCGGTCAGCCTGCCCATTACGGAAACCTATGACGGATTGCAAAAGGGTCTTATTGACGGGGTACTGCTTCCCATCGAACCGATAAAGGGTTGGAAGTTCTTTGAAATGATCAGGACCACCGTTGAGAATTACGCGATGGCATACACAGCCCCTATCTTCGTGGTTATGAACAAGGACAAATGGAACTCACTGCCTAAAGACATCCAGGAAATAATTGTCCAGATAAACTCAGAATGGATAGTAAAACAGGGGCAGCAATGGACGGATCTGGACAGGGAGTCAAAGGATTTCTGTGTCCAGAAGGGAATAAGGATGGCTGTGGCAACTCCGGAACAGGAGGCTCAGACGGCGGATCGGATGAAGCCAATTCTCGCGGAATACGTTTCGGGTATGAAGTCAAAGGGATTGCCTGGTGACGAAGCGCTCCAGTTCTGTCGGGAATACATCAGGAACAACAGGTAGGCTTTCACTCCGGGTATGTATGAATGTTGACCGCTCATGCGGGATGCGTTCCGGATAAGGAACTACATCATGAATAAATTCATGTCCACAATCCTGAAGCTGGATTTCAGCCTGTTCGTGGTTGCCGGGTTTGCGCTTGTGATAATGATGCTGGTTACGGTAGTGGACGTAACTATGCGTTCGTTTGGCAGCCCGATTGTAGGAAGCGTTGAACTGATTTCTTTTTTTGGGGCATTGTCTATCGGGCTGGCTATTCCTTACACCACATGGACAAAAGGCCACATACTGGTTGATTTCGTACTGGAAAAAATGGGGCGGCGGTTGAAAAAATTTACGCTGTCGGTGACGAGGCTTTCCGGGATTGTCCTTTTTCTTGTATGCGCAATCAATTTCATACTTTTTGGATTGGACATGATGAAATCCAACCAGGTGAGCGGGGCGTTCAAGCTGCCATTATATCCTATAGCTTTCGGGTTGGCTGTCAGTTGTTTTCTTCAGACGGCCACCCTTTTTTGTGATCTTGTGAAGGTGGTTCGGGGAGACTCGCATGAGTGAGATTGAAATAGGAATACTGGCTCTTTTTGTTCTGATTTTCATGTTCTTGACTGGTTTCGAGCTTGCGTTTGCGATGGCTCTTCTGGGTTTTGCGGGTTTTGGATACCTGGTTTCGTTCAGCGCCGCTTCAAACCTTTTGGTCAAGGATTTTTACGATACTTTTTCGTCCTACGGTTTTACGGTAATTCCGCTGTTCGTTCTAATGGGTCAGGTGGCGTCCAATTCCAACATAGCCAAGAGGCTCTACGTTGCGACTCACAAGTTTGTGGGACATATCCCCGGTGGCATTGCGATGACCACGGTAGCTGGGGCCACGCTTTTCAAGGCGATGTGTGGATCTACCCTGGCGACAGCCGCAACATTTGCGGGAATTGCGATACCTGAAATGGACAGGTATGGGTACGACAAGAAGCTTTCGACGGGTGTTGTGGCCTCGGTAGGGACTCTGGGCATGTTAATCCCTCCCAGCATCGTGCTCATCATTTATTCCATAATAGTTGAGGAATCCATAGGGAAGATGTTTTTGGCCGGCATCGTTCCAGGTCTTATGATTTCGGCTTTTTTCATGCTGGTAATTTACGGATGGGTCAGGATAAGTCCCCAGATAGCGCCCCGGGCGGAGAGGACGCCTTGGCCAGAGCGTTTAAAAACGTTACCGGAGTTTGTGTGGGTAGCGCTAATTTTCATTGCGGTTGTGGGTGGTCTGATGTGGGGAGTTTTTTCACCGACCGAGGCGGGTAGCATGGGCACGCTGGCGGTGCTCGGCCTGGCTGCGGTGCGGAGAGAACTGACGCTACGCGGTTTTATGAAATCTCTGGATGAGTCTTTACGCACAGCGTGTATGGTCCTTCTGCTGATTGGCGGTTCAACTGTCTTGGGACATTTTCTGGCTGTCACGGAGATTCCCTTTGTGGCCGCTGACTGGATCACCAGCCTGCCGCTGCATCCCTCATTAATCATGGCCCTAATCATTGCGGTCTACCTTATCGGAGGCTCATTCATCGATGATCTGGCTTTCATGATACTGGCCACCCCGATTTTTTATCCGGCGGTAATCAAGCTGGGGTATGATCCGATATGGTTTGGGATCATGATTGCGATAACCGTGATGATTGGTGTCATAATCCCACCCGTTGCTATTTGTGTATTCGTTGTGAAAAGCATTACAGGCGTGCCGATGAACATCATATACAAGGGTTGTTTGCCTTTCCTGCTCAGTCTGTTTGGTTGCGCTATCATATTGTTCCTGTTTCCGAAACTAGTGGTGTTTCTACCAAACTTCTTTATGGGTGGCTGACGGATTGAGCTATCATGGACTTGACCGACATGGTTCAGAAATCGAAGTGAGAGGATAGAATGGAGACACAGGAACGTTTCGGATTCACCGATGAGGAAAAACTGCTTCAACAGATGGCAAGGCGACTTGCTCGCGAGAAGGTGGCGCCCGGCGCGGCCCAGCGTGACATCGACGGCGAATTCGCCTATGACATGGTCGAAATCATGCGTGAAAACGGTTTGATGGGTATAGACTTTCCGACTGAATATGGAGGTATGGAAGCCGGACTGATAGCGTTATGCATAGTGATAGAGGAACTTGCCAAGGTCGATGCGGCGACCTCAATGATACCTTCTACGCAGGAGCTCGGAAGCTTACCGATGATTCTGGCGGGTAACCATGAACAGAAACAGCGTTTTCTGGAGCCACTCGCTTCTGGGGAGAAATTATCGGCCTTTGCGTTGACCGAGTCGCGTGGCGGTTCTGATGTAGCGGCCCTGAGAACGAGGGCCCGGCTGGAAGGTAATAAATATGTTCTTAACGGGACAAAGACGTTCATCACAAATGGTGGGGTTGCCGATCTTGTTTCAGTCTATGCGATAACCAATCCGGACGCTCCCTCACACAAGGCCGCCAGCGTATTCGTTCTCGAAAAGGGGACACCGGGCTTTCAGGTTGGCAAGAAAGAGAGCAAGATGGGGATCAGATCCTCGGAAACACGCGAGCTCATATTTGACAATGTTGAGATTCCGTTAGAGAACAGGCTTGGGAACGAGGGTGACGGCTTCCATATCATGATGAAAACGCTGGATTTTACGCGTCCTGCTGTTGCGGCGCAGGCCGTAGGAATCGCCCAGGGGGCGTTCGAATATGCTCTTCAATACGCCAAGGAAAGGGAGTCTTTCGGTAAACCTATCATTAAACATCAGGCCGTCGGATCTAAGCTGGCCGACATGTCCATGAGGATATCCGCGGCCAGGCAATTGCTTTACAAGACATGCGACCTTTTGCAGGCCCATGCGAAAAAGGACTTGTCAAGACTTTCCCCCGAGATAATAAGATATTCCTCAATGTCAAAGGCGTTCTGCTCGGATGTCGCAATGTGGACGACAACTGAAGCGGTTCAAATCCTGGGCGGATATGGTTATTGTACCGAATATCCTGTGGAGCGCTTCATGCGAGACGCCAAGATCACTCAAATTTACGAAGGAACCAATGAAATCCAGCGTGTTGTAATAACATCCACACTCTGATGGAACTGACGTCATGGATGTGCGCCGCCGGATCACTTGACATGCGTCTTCATAGCTGCAACAAAATGAATAATATTTTTGTTAGGGTTGAATGAGGGTTGAACTATTTCCGCCCCACCCGGGTAATTGTCTTGAGGTGAAATGTAATGAAACACAACATCAAAATTGTGGTTAACGGTGATGAATATTCTCTGGCCGTCGATCCCTGGAGAACGCTGAATGAGGCGCTCCGGGAGGATCTGAACCTGACGGGCACAAAACTGGGATGCGGCACAGGCGACTGTGGGGCTTGCACTGTAATCGTTGATGGCAGGGCGGTAAGCTCGTGTTTGACCCTGGCGGTGAGCGTGGATGGTAAATCCGTGACAACCGTGGAGGGACTTGCGCCTTCGGGAGATGAGCTTCATCCGATACAGGAGGCGTTCATAAAAACGGGCGCGATCCAGTGCGGTTTTTGTACTTCAGGGATGGAAATTGCGGCTCTTCATCTGTTGAGTAACAATCCTTCCCCGACCGAACTTGAAATACGCAAGGGTCTCTCCGGGCATCTGTGCAGATGCACTGGGTACAATCAAATAGTCGAGGCCATTTCCGTGGCTGGCGAAAAGATGAAAAAATGCTGCCATGAAGAGGAAAGATCATGAGGCTCCCCAGATTCGAATATTATGCCCCCGAAACATTGGAGGCCGCTTTGTCCTTACTCGAGGACAGGGGTGAAGGCGCTTTTGTCATGGCTGGTGGGACCGACATGATGGTCAAGATGAGTCATGGCCGCCTGAAGCCTAAAACAATAATTAGCCTGAAGTCCATACCGGGCATGGATATGATATCTTTCGACCCGGCAAACGGGATGATGATCGGAGCAACTACCCGCCTTGCGGACATACTGACTGACCTTCGCATAGAGACTCATTACCCGGCCCTTATTCAGGCCGTGCAGACCATGGCGAACGTAGAAGTAAGAAACATGGCCACGCTTGCGGGTAACATCTGCAACGCCGCTCCCTCGGCTGACAGCGCTCCGCCGCTGATGGTTATGAATGCCGAGGTAAGCCTTGCAAGCGTCAGGGGTGAGAGACGTCTGCCGCTTTCCGACTTTTTCAGAGGCCCGGGACTTACTTTGATGCAAGCGGGCGAGATCATGACATCCATTCATCTTCCTGCGCCCCAGGTCGGTCGCGGGGCATCCTACATGCGAATATCGGCAAGGTGTGGTGTTGATATTGCGGCAGTGGGTGTTGGTGTTGAAGTCCGGGTCCAGTCTGGAGTTTTCTCCGAGGCCAGAATAGTGCTCGGGGCGGTGGCGCCGGTTCCTTTAAGGGCGTCAGGGTCTGAGGCTTCTTTGATCGGCAAACCTTTGAATGACGAAACTCTTGAACTTGTTTCTGACATGGCCGCACATGAATCAAAACCGATTTCGGATGTCAGGGCAAGCGCTGACTATAGAAAACGTATGGTTGCCGTGTTAACCAGAAGAGCAATCACACAAGCCTATGAACGCTCCACGGCGCGTCATTCCTAGTTGAAAGGTAACAACATGAAAGAATACAGCATAATTGGAAAAGACGTGCCGAGGACAGACGCTGAGGCCAAGGCAAGAGGCTCAGCCCTATATACCGACGATATACGACTTCCGGGTATGCTCCATGGACGAATCTTGCGAAGCCCGATAGCGCACGGAATTATCAGGAGCATCGACACCAGCAAAGCCTCAAGGCTTCCCGGGGTCAAATGCGTAATCACATCTGACGATACGCCAAAAATCAAATATGGTAACTGGAGACTTTTCCCCGAAACACAGGATGAATATCCGCTTGCGGTTGACAAGGTTCGTTTCATAGGGGATGAGGTGGCCGCAGTGGCGGCAATTGACCGTGACACAGCAGAAGAGGCGCTCGAACTCATTGAGGTGGAATACGAAGAACTTCCGGGAACTTTCGATGTGGAATCCTCCCGCGCTGAGGGAGCTCCGGTAATTCATGATTACTGTCCGTCAAATGTGAGTGTTAACAGGAAGATAAAGTACGGGGACATAGAGAAGGGTTTCTCTGAATCAGACTACATCAGGGAAGATACCTTCAGTTTTCAGGCGATAAGCCACGCTTACCTGGAACCTTGCGCGTCCCTTGCGCAGGTCGATCTTGATGGGCGAATAACGCTGTGGACATCTACGCAAACTCCATACATAGTCCAGTGCCTTCTGGCCTCGACACTGGGCATGCGCGAAAACGACATCAGGATTATCAAGCCTTATGTCGGCGGAGGTTTCGGCGGCAAGATGGAATTGAGGCCCTGGGAATTCTGCGCCGCCCTTATGGCCAAAAAGACGGGACGACCCGTGAAATTCACCCTTGGCCGGGAGGAAGAATTTCTCGCTGGAAGACGCAGACATCCCATGAAGATTCATTCCAGGGTTGGTTTCAAAAAGGATGGGACCCTGGTGGCCAAGGATCTGCGTATTCAACTCGATGGAGGGGCCTACAATGCCATGGGACCTACCGCCACGTTCCTGTGCGGTAACTTTGGCGCCATGCTTTATCGTTATCCAAATTACAGGTTCCTTGGGGAGCATGTCTACACAAACAAGCCGCCTGCCAGCGCCATGCGCGGTTTTGGGGCCCCTCAATCCCTTTACGCTTCTGAAGTTCAGATGAACATAGCGGCTGAGGAGCTTGGTATCGACCCGGTGGACATTCGTTTAAAAAACGCTCAGGTGAGTGGAGACCAGATTCCTGATGTCGCTACAATATCCAGCTGCGGTTTTTCGGAATCCATAAGGGCAGTTGCGGAAATGAGTGGCTGGTATGAAAAGCGCAAGAGCCTGAAACCCGGACAGGGAATCGGTATTGGTTGTTACAGTTTCATTTCCGGTGGGGTGTTCAACTGGTTTAACACCCAGTATCCCTTTTCAGCGGCTGAGGTTCGGGTTTTTTCGGATGGTACCGCCCACCTCCTTACAATGGCCTCAGACATTGGGCAGGGCTCAGATACTGTGCTAAAGCAGATTCTTGCTGAAGAGCTCGGATTACGGATGGAGGATATTCGTATGACTTCAGCCGATACAGCTATGACTCCTCAGGGGGACCTCGGCACATGGGGTAGCAGGGTAACGCTAATGGCCGGGAACGCGGTCATCGATGCAGCCAGGAAGATCAAGGAGCAATTGTTCGGCGCCATTTCCGCGAGATTCAACCTGAATGTCATACATCACGTCGAGTGCAAGAACGGCAGGGTTCAGGCTACGGCTCGACCGGATTACGGCATGAGTTTTGGCGAGGCGGTGGCCATGGTTCAGAAGGCGAACAGGGGAGAGCCACTTTTCGCTCGTGGTTCCTATACCCCAAGAGGTAAAGGTCTGGTTACACCTGCTTTCGGTTTTGGCGCTCAAATCGCTGAAGTCGAAGTTGACAGGGAGACCGGGCTCGTCAAGGTAAAGAACATGTGGACAGCGCATGATTGCGGAACGGTTATTAACCCCCGAAGCGTAGAGGGACAGTTGGCCGGGTCAATACAGATGGGACTCGGTTACGCGCTGTCGGAACAGATGGTCATGGACGGCGGCCGAACGGTTAATGTTGATTTTGCGGACTACAAGATGCCTACGGCCATGGACATGCCCCCAAGTGAGGTTGTCCACGTTGACACCTATGAACCGGAAGGCCCGATGGGCGCCAAGGAAACCGGCGAAGGGCTGGCGTCACCTACTGCCCCCGCCATCTCCGAGGCCGTCTATCACGCAACCGGTTTCAGATGTAAGGATCTGCCAATCACCCCGGAAAAGATTCTGAAGGCAATCTGAAGGAACGGCCGGATTTGTGTCCATTCTCGAAAACAGCCACGAAATGTTTAAATGATTTGGCCTGTCATTCCGGTGAAAGCGGGAATCCGGAGAATCGCCGGATTCCCTGCCGTGCCCGGAATGAGAACTTAAGGCCGGGGGCTTACTCGATCCTCTGATAAGATGGAATACTGGATGAAAGATCAGGCGACGTCGCTATAATACAGGCCGTTGTCTTTTTTTATGCGTTTACTATCTGAATCCGGTCGTCGAAGTTTGTGAGTCTTTCGAGATTATTTTTTCTCACGACAAAACTGTTTTCTATGCCCGCCAATCCTTTTTCCGGAAAGATGAATTTGGGTTCGAGGGCTATGACCATGCCTTCTTCGAGAATCTGGGAAGACTTCCTGCCTAGAATCGGGAGTTCGTCGAGTTCAAGCCCTATCCCATGCCCGACGAAAGGAACCGGTTGCGGATAACCCATGAAGCCTTCGAGATATCCGGCTTTTTCAGCCATGGCCATGGCCATGTCAAACAGGGATTCGCAAACCACTCCCGCTTTGCCGTTCTCGATAATGGCCCGCTGAATATCCAGGGCCAGCGAGTGAACCTTCAGGAACTCTTCCGGCGCTTCACCGATAAAAAAGGTGCGAGCCTGATCAACTATGTAACCTTTGTATGATCCGACGTAATCTATTTGAACCGGTTCGTTTCGTTGCATGATCCTGGTTCCCACACCTTGCGGCATTGAGGCGTTTGTTCCTGGACCTCCGGTTGGCCCGACGGAGCAACTCGGGACGGCAAGATTCACTCCGGACATGATATGACCATAGAACACCTCATTGTTGAAGCTGCGAACCCGAACCAGCCCCTGGTGTTCATGTTTTCTCAGAAACGCTTCTACAAGACCGGCAAACTCTATTTCCGACGTTCCGGGTCTCAGGATTTCTCGGGCGTAAGCAAACATCGAGTCATTGATTTCGGCTGCCTTACGAAGCAGGTCTATCTCGTAGGCTGACTTGACCGCCCGAATATTGCGAATGATGTGCGAAACATCCGTCAGATTGGCTTCAGGAAACATTTTTTCATACATCCTGAAGTTATTGACGGGCAGGACATCGAGTTCGAGGCCTATATTTTTCAGTCCGGCGCTTTTGAACGAACTGACTGTTTCCTTGATGTCGTTAAGGCTTTTGATACCTTGTATGTGTTTGAGTGGTGAATCTTCGACTGCCCGTTCGATACTTTTCCTGACCAGAAGACGTGGTTCGTCATCGACGGGGACAAGTAAATGCGCATCTTGGGATGTTCCTGAAAAATAGAACAGATCAGTTTTCTGGATAATGATGGCCATGTCTATCCGCTGTGAGGACATGGCCAGTTTAAGCGCCGTTAGTCTGGCTTGAATTTCAGATGATGGCGTAGATGTCATGTTGAATATTTTCCCGTTATGTGAGCGGGCCACAGAGTTTGCCAAAATTGGATCAACAGGACCTTGTTTATAAGAACCTAGCTTTGTGGCTCCACTACAACCTTTATGGAAGCCCCTGCCTCCGCTACCAGTCCAAACCCCTGCTGGGTCTTTTCCAGGGGAAGACGATGGGTGATCATTTCTTCCACATTCATTTTACTGGAAGAAATCAGCTCGATGGCGGCGAGGATATCCCTGGGGCTGCCAGCGTAAGAGGAGGTCATGGTAATTTCTTTTCTCCACAGGTCGTTAAATGGCATGTTGACATTGATTCCGGGGTCTGTGGGAGCAAAAAAGAGTATGGCCCCTCCCCTGTCTACGGCCTGAAAAGCCTGCTCAATGGCGGACTTGGCGCCTGTCGCCACTACAACTATTTCGGCCAGCCTTCCGTCATTGATGTCCTTGAACCTCTCAATCATGTCATTGCCCGCAATGAGTGTATGATCCGCTCCAAAGCGAGAGGCCATTTCGAGACGGCTCTGGTTGATATCCACAGCCACGACTTTTGCGGCGCCGGCTTGAGCGGCCAGGCGGACATGTAACAATCCCGCCATGCCGGCGCCTACAACCAGAACGCGTCGTCCAGGCTTCCAGCCTACATGCTGCTGCCCACGATATACACAGGCCAAAGGCTCCACAAATACGGCCTGCTCATAAGTCATTTCAGAAGGAAGCTCATACATGCCGTTTCTGACATTGATCGACGGAACTCTCAGATATTCCGAGAACCCCCCTGGATCGAAATTTGTCCTTGCAAGGGTATCGCATACCGAGTGATGATCAGACAGGCAATACCTGCACATGTTGCATGGCACGTGGTGTGAAACGAAAACACGACTCCCGACCACCCAGTTGTTAACATCTTTGCCCACTTTAACTATTTCGCCGGCAATCTCATGGCCAAGAACCAGAGGAGCTTTCGGAAGCCGATACCACTCCAGGACATCGCTCCCGCAAATACCGCTGGCCCACACTTTTACCAGAACCTCATCAGGCCCTATGATTGGAACCGGTCGCTCTTCGAGCCTGACGTCATGGTTATTGTAATAAACTGCCACTCGCATGATCTGTATCACCTGAATATAATATGATTAACTGATTGCGTTCCAGCCGTGACATGTCTCAGGCCGTTATTTGGAACGCTTCTTTTCATCCTCGTATATTTTGATGGCTTTTTCGGGTTTTTCATTGAAATGAACAACGGCCTTGACAGCCTTGATCATTCCTACTGGGCAATCTGACTGAAAGATGTTTCTTCCCATATCTACACCGACCGCGCCCTGGGTCACTGCATTATGCGCCATAATCAAGGCTTCCAATTCGGGCAATTTCTTTCCACCCGCCATGACGATCGGAACCGGGCAGGTTGAGGTTACTCTTTCAAAATTCTCGCAAAAATAGGTCTTGACTATATTCGCTCCCATTTCAGCGGCTATTCGGGAAGACAGTGAGAGATACCTCGCGTCGCGCGCCATGTCCCTACCGACCGCAGTCACGGCCAGAACCGGAATTCCTGCGGAGTAACCGGCGTCAATTAGGTCGGCGAAGGCCGAAAGGGTCTGATGCTCATACGGAGCGCCCACATATATTGAAAGCGCCATTCCGGAAACATTCAGCCTTATACAGTCATCAATCGCCACATTCCACGTCTCGTTGGACAATTCGCTGAGAACGCTCTGCCCCCCCGAAACCCGCAATACGATGGGGGCCTGAACGGATGGAGATACGGAAGTCCTTAGAACACCTCTTGTCAACATAAGGCAGTCAGCGTATTGGGCCAAAGGCGCCAGAGTGTCTTCCATGATTTCCAGACCGGATGTCGGCCCCTGAAAATAACCGTGATCTACAGCCAGCATGACTGTGCGACCGGTTTCGGGCTTTATGATCCTGGCCATCCGGTTCTTCATTCCCCAGCCAAGGTGTTCACAACCTTTTAAGTAAAAACGGTCCATCCCTGAGGAAGCGCCTGCGCTTACATTCCGGGCTTCGATAATTCCGTCGGTATCCGCCATGGCATTCGTCCTTTTCTTTTTATTAATGCTTAATCTATATCAGTTAGCAGAGCAGGGTGAACATGTCAATCAGTGCTTGAAGGAAGATTTCGGACGCGGGCTTTTTCCAGGGGGCTAGACCCTTGTTAATTTCCGAACAATAGGGCGTTAATTTGTCTTGACAATTGTAGCGCCTTGGATTTAGATTTCTGTTAGATTTGACTTGTCTTTCCCTCCCGGCCGATCAGGTTAACGGGCGTGAAGCAAGATATGGATTTTCATGGTATCAACGCTCGTGCCTCGATTCTTTGCCTCTGCAAACACAATCCGTCCAGGACAACGGGCGAGTTCGCCTTCCAACATGCTCTTGAAATACTATTGAGGGCTATTTCATCAAAGGAGTAGAAAAAGTGGCCGCTATCAACATTTATGTCGGCAACCTGTCTTTCGACACGAACGAGGATCAACTCAAGGAATTGTTTGAAACTTATGGACAGGTGGAATCTGCAACAATCATATCCGACAAGTTCACAGGTCGACCGCGAGGATTTGGTTTTGTGAAAATGCCCGAACGTGAGGACGGTTTACGCGCCATTCAGGAACTGGACGCTAGGGATTTCATGGGACGCAGCATAAAGGTGAACGAGGCTCGTCCCCGAACAGATAGGGACAGGGGAGACAGACAGGGTGGCGGCGGTGGTCGCGGTAAAGGCGGCGGCGGTGGCGGCGGCTGGAGATAGATCGATAATACGGCGACGGACCTTATTTCGATCGTATTGACACTATACATGATTTTAATGAAAGGACGCTTGACACGGTTAGGCGTCCTTTTTGTTTCAGATCTGAAGATAACTCTTTTTCGTAAGGGATTGTATTTTTTAGCTGGTGTAAACAAATACAGTACATGATATAAGAAACTGACAATTCTGTTTGCGCCGCTTCCCGGACTCTATGGCGACAAACCGGCTGTGTTTGTGATTATCAGCGGGCCCTGGCGTTCATTCCTGGCGACTGTTGGTTTTGAACACTTTGATGACAAAAACCTTTTGTGAGGAGAACATATAATGAATGACAGACTTCTCGGCGCGGCTACGACTGGAAACATTAGTGAATTGGAGGAACTTATTGCATTGGGCGCTGATGTTAATACTCGGGACGCTTTTGGATGGACACCGCTTATGTGGGCTGCCTCCATGGGTTTTCCGGAAGCTGTGGAGATATTGCTCAAGAACGGCGCCACTCCTGACTCTGTGGACCAATATGGGGCCACTGCCCTCATGAAAGCTTCACGGAGAGGTTTTCATCTTGTAGTGCGAACCCTCCTGAGCAATAACGCTGACCCCAACGCGGAGGACGAATTTGGTTGGACCGCTCTTATGAGAGCTTCCAGGCGTGGTTACGCTGAGGTGGTGAAGGAACTGGTGGTTAAAGGGGCCAATCTTGAGGAATCCGACCAGTATGGCGCCACGGCGCTTATCATGGCAGCGGCTGAAGGCCATCTCGATGTTGTCAGGTTACTTATTGAAAGTGGAGCAAACCCTGAGGCTAGGGACCGAAATAGCTGGACAGCCCGCATGTGGGCTGAATCCATGCGTCATGTGGATGTCATAAAAGCGCTAAAGGATGCCGAAAAATAGGACTATGTTCGGAACCTTGCGCTCGGCAACCTCTCAAATCCTGCTTGTTCCAATTTGTACGCTACGGAGAGACTATCATGGACGACAAATTGCTTCGGGCTACCAGTGATGGCGATCTGGAGAAGGTCAGGGGCCTTCTTAACAAGGGGGCTGATCCGAATTCCTCTGACGAATACGGTTATACGCCGCTCATTCTTGCAGCTTCTGAAGGAAGGATAGAGTTCGTATCCGAATTGCTGAGGCGGGGCGCTGATGTGAACGCCCAAACCCCTTCCCGGTGGACGGCGCTGCTGTGGGCGTCGTCGATGGGGCATCCGGAACTGGTGGATCTTTTACTGGCAAATGGCGCCAATACAGAGGCCGCCGACCAATACGGCGCGACACCACTCATGAAAGCCTGCCGGCGCGGACATACCGCGGTGGCCAGGCTATTGATGGATCACAAGGCTAATCTCAACGCTACGGACGATTATGGATGGACTCCGTTGATGAGGGCTAGCCGGCGCGGTTATGTGGAACTTGCCCGTGAGTTGATAGATCGAGGCGCCAACCTTGAGGCAAAGGATCAGTATGGGGCTACCGCTTTGATAATCGCCGTTTCAGAGTCTCATCATGAACTGAGTCGATTGTTGATTGAAAAAGGCGCCCTGGTAAACGCGGTTGACCGGAATGGCTGGACAGCTCTAAAATGGGCGCTCTCAATGGGTAATAGACAAATGGCCAGGCTACTGGAATCGCATGGCGCAACCCAGTAGGCGAGATAGGGCTTCATTTCATCATGGCGCCCTCGCCTTCATGATTGGAACATCGAATTCGATCTGGGCCACTGAGACCGGATTTCCCTATCCAGCCGGATGTGGCCCGTATAACAATTGCTGACAAACTGCGCGTCAAGACGCTTTTACCATGACTCTCGTCCCCTTGTGTCCGCTATTTGGTCCCGCGTTCATCCAGCACACGTTTCGCCTTCCCACTACTCCTTGGAATAGTGTTGTGCGGAAGAATAACGACCGGAGCCTTGATTCCTACTATTTGCCTGATTTTCTCAGATATCTTCCTTGATAGTTCTTCATGCGGTTCACTCTGTGACTCTTCACAACCGGATTTTAGCTCCGTCTCGACGATGATGGAATCCGAATAACCTTTCTTGCGTAACCGAATCTGATAAATCGGCTCAACGCATTCAAAGGTAACCAACGCTGATTCTATTTGTGAGGGAAACACGTTGACTCCACTAATTATCATTACATCGTCAGTCCGGCCCATGACCTTGTCCATTGTGATCAATGTTCTGCCGCATTCGCATTTCTGTCGGTATATTCGTCCGATGTCACGAGTGCGGTATCTGATTAGTGGCATGGCCTGTCTCTGGAGAGCGGTCAGGACAAGTTCACCTCTTTCACCTTCGGACAATGGTTCCAGGGTTTCGGGGTCCACTATTTCGGGAAAAACATGATCTTCATTAATATGAAGCGCGTAGTTTTCGCAGTTGAAAGCAACCCCTGGCCCCATCATTTCGGTGAGTCCATAGTGCTCGTACGCGCGAAAGCCTCCTCTGGCCTCTATTTCCGAGCGCATCTCCTCAGTCCAGGGCTCAGCCCCAAAATGCCCGGATTTAAGGGGTAGCTCCCTAAGATCTACACCCATGTTTTGAGCACGTTCAAAAATGGTCTGAATGTAAGACGCAGTACAGGTAATCGCTGTTACCCCAAGATCCCTCATGAGGGTTATTTGCCTTTCGGTCATGCCGGTTCCCGAAGGAACTATCGAACAGCCAATTCTTGTAGCCCCCTGGAGAAAACCCATGCCTCCAGTAAAGAGCCCCATTCCATTAGCGTTCTGAAAGACACTTTCCGGACGAACCTCCTGCGCCCACAGGGCTCTCGCCATACATTCGGTCCACTGGTTCAGATCGGCTTGTGTGTAAAGGCCAAGAGCGGGCTTGCCCGTAGTTCCTGATGACGCGTGTATTCTGGCAAGTTCCTTGCGATCCACGCAACTCATACCGTAGGGGTATGTTTCTGTGAGATCCTTTTTTACCGTAAACGGAAATTTCCCGAGATCGGAAAGGCTTCCCAAGTCATCGGGTCTAATGCCTTGTCTCTCAAATTCGGCCCTGTAAAGCTGGTTCGTGTCATACACATACTGTAACTGGCTCTTTAGCTTTTGGAGCTGAAAATCTCTCATTCGATTTTCAGGCATCGTCTCAAATCTTTCATCCCAGTATTTTTGGGACATTACTCCTCCTGAAAGGGCAATCCGGCCCTGTCTCGTTGATTCAAAAGTCAATATCGTATTTCACTTGGGATGTTATAGTCAACCTGGAAACATCACAGAAGCTGGTGATTGGATGAGGTGAACACAGGCCGGACTTGATATATGTTGAGCCGCATGGCTCCCGTGGGCGAAAAACCATGCGGCGGTTATCAAATCAATGTTATGCTATGCATGGGACATTATTTCCTGTCCTTTTCACTGACCGAGGATTGCAAGCCTTTCAGACCATCCGTGAACTTCTTGTAGCCATCTGTGACCAGTTTGGCCCCCTGATCCGTGTCTTTGTCACTCTTCAGAAGAGTGTAGCCCTTCATCATCAATCCGTGACCTTCGGTAACAGCCTTTTGCGCAGGTGACAAATCCTTGTTAGCTTTTGTCCACGCTGTTTCCGTCTCGGCCATCATCTTGTGACCATCAAGCATCAGTTTTTCGGCCGCAGCCTTGTCCTTTTTGCTCTTGATCATTTCAGCCCCTTCCATAAAAGTCTTGGAGCCTTTGGCCAGGAGTTCCGTGGGGTCACTTACATTTCCCGTTTTATCTGTCTGTTTGATTGCATTGTTTTCAGAAGCCTTGGCGTTTTTATCCGCAATGGCGCCCGCCGTCGCCAGCTTGTCCTTCGGGGCATCTGCAGAGTAGGCCACATTTACCCCACTCTCTAAACCCGCCAACAGCAGCAACATGATTGCAACCTTTGCGAAAGTTTGTCCAAAACCACTTTTCTTTTCCATCTTCGACATCCTCTTTGTGTCAGCCTGTTGGATTACAGGAGGCCCCACGGGATAGGAAAAAACTCTAAACATTCCCGCTGCAACGGGCTCTACCTTCTTGATCCAACTGACGATGGTGACAACGTTGTTCAAGCTTTGTTTCAATCTGGGTTCCAGATTATTTTAGTTTTTCCTGAGCCCGTCTCAGGCCATTCATACCCAAATGTTCTGCTCCACGCCCTGACGCTCTTTTGATCGTTTCATAAATAACCTGTGTTATTATGAATATATATGCGCGTTAGGTTAGCTCGTGAATTAAGTGTTAGGCATTTACTGAAAAGGGTCTTTTGTGCTATCATGGTGTCATATTGTTCTGATCAATTTACCCGAACCGGGCTGTGAGCGCGCTACTATGAAAAATTACGGTAAGTTAACCCTATTAATGGCCAGCCTTGCGCTTTTTACCGGGATATCCAACGCGTCCAACTCCATCGATTTTTTTACGCAAGGCTGTGTCGCTTCCATGTCACGGCAATGGGAATCCTCGATTGAATCATTTACCAGAGCCATTGAATCCAACCCCGAAAATGCTGCGGCTTACGTGCAACGCGCTACATCCTATCAGATGGTTGACCGGTTGGACGATGCCATCAGGGACTATGAAAGCGCTCTGAGACTCAAGCCGGATTACTATCTGGCAATGGAATATCTTGCAAATCTGTATGAAATCACCAATGAACCATCCAAGGCGGTGGAAACCTATAGCAAAGCCCTTCCTCTGGTTAAGGACCCCAAATGGCGCTCCATAATTACCTGGAAGATATCAGAGGCCAGAAAAAAAATCCCGCCTCAACGCGTAGGCGGAGACCGGTCGGTCAGCGGAATGAATCGATAACCCACTAATTCTTTATACTACCGTTCCACTCAATTCCTCCCGCCAATACAGGGTCATGTCCTATCTCCCTGCGTCGCAACGACCTTCGCGCCGCGCCGTGATGCGTCATATCTGCGCAAGATATCTTCCTGTTGTGTTAGAAGTGGGAAAAAAACCATTGACTGATCTAATATATAGTGATATTCAATTTACAGAATATACACACTTACCCAAAACTGCTCTTCTTCTTTTTTGAGCTGGGGTCGTAAATAGTGACTTCGAGTTTATGGCCCCCGCCCCTGTCTTTATTGACTCGTCACTCTAGTTGGCTTCATGTGATCGATTGGTCTTCAGTGATTGGCGGAAATTCCGAATCAATTGATTCCTGGTTTCCGGTAGGGCCATCAGGTGGCTCGCAGGGCGTCCACTATTTTCAGTCTTGACGCTCTCCAGGCTGGCAACAAACCGCCTGCGAGTCCCATGATTAGAGCGAATATCATGGTATCCAGGGCAATTTCTCGGGTCAGGATGAATCCGAACGCGAGTTCGGAGAAGGTTTCCCAATTCATTGTAGATATGGTTATGAACTGCAGGATAGAGCTTGCGGCGAGTCCGGCCAGTCCGCCGACAAGTCCAAGAGTCATTGACTCGGTTAGAAATGCTGCGAGGATGCTTGCCCGGGAGAAGCCGAGGGCTCGCATGGCCCCAATTTCGCGTGTTCTGTTGGCGACAGCTGTGAACATTGTCACCATGGCCCCCAATGTTGCTCCAACGCTGAAGAAAACCGTCATGGCCAATCCCAGAATGCGGATGAATTTGGACATTATTTCTGACTGATCACGATAAAAGTCTATTTCCCTTTTTACCTGAACGCTAAGTCTGGGGTCTGACAGCAGTCTTTTTTTCAGGGCGTCGAAATTGTCAGCTCCGTCAACCTTCATTATCACGGCGGAGTAGCTGTTTCGCCTGAAAGCGGACATTATCTGGTCGTTATCCGCCCAAATTTCCGAACTGAACGCGGTTTTTCCAGCGTCAAAGATACCGACCACATTCCAGTCGATCATGGCAAAATGCATTTTTCCGCCGAGTCCGGCGCCATCTATTCTTTCGGAGATGTTTCTGCCTGTCATTACTTCGTGTGAACCTGGTCTTGGGACTCTACCCGAGACCATTTTGACTTGAGAGCGTAATTCCGTGGAGTGAGGCCCAACTCCCCTGACGATTACATTAGTAGGCGAGTTAGTGACCAGCTTGGGGAGTGTGACGAGGACGAGAGTTTCTTTGGAGGCAATCGAATCTCCGAGGGGGTTGTTTGCAACCTCAGGTTGCGAGACTACTATGGATGCGGCGTCTCTCTCGATTGAGCTGGACACCTCTGTTTCCGCAGCTCCCCGCAATACCACAACATTGTCTGGAGAACCGGTATCGACCAGTGTTTGTTCCAGACCCGCCGCCAGCATTAGCACAGCGGCAAAGACAAATGATACCAGAGACATTCCCCCGGCTGTCAGGGCAGTCGTGAATTTGCGCGTCAGAAGGTTGCGATAGCTGTAACTTATAGGAATAGGCACATTGTTCCAATGTCTATGTGGTAGGAGACTACCGGGCTGTAGGACCTTTGGTACAGGGTTGTGGGGCAGTCTGGTAACGCCGGACTGCCCTGTCAAATTATCATCTGCGAAGGGCGCTGTCTGGAAAAACGCGTTCGGGGCACATCCCCGGACAGCATGTCCCGTAAAAACCCATTAGAAGTGTCAGACTTTTTCGACTATCAGGGCGGCGCCCATGCCACCACCAACACACAGCGTAGCCAGGCCTCTCCGAACCTCTGGACGCTTTTTCATTTCGTGGATAAGGGTAGTAAGAATTCTTGCGCCGGATGCGCCAATCGGATGCCCCAAGGCAATGGCGCCTCCGTTCAGATTGACCTTGCTCATATCCAGTTTGAGGTCTTTTGCGCATGCCAGAGCCTGCGCTGCAAAGGCTTCGTTCGCCTCGATGAGATCTATGTCATCAATTGTCAGACCTGCCTTTTCGAGGGCTTTTCTGGTCGCTGGAATGGGACCAAGCCCCATCACCTTTGGGTCCACACCGGCCGACGCATACGAAAGCACTTTTACCATAGGTTTCATGTTCATTTGTGAGGCTGCTCCCGCTGATGTGACGAGTAGGGCTGCAGCCCCATCGTTGATGCCGGAAGCGTTGCCTGCTGTCACGGTTCCATCCTTCCTGAATGCGGGTTTGAGCTTTGAGAGGGCCTCGATCTTTGTTCCGGCACGTGGGTGTTCGTCCGTATCGAATACCTTTGGATCGCCTTTACGTTGCGGAATAACCACTGGTACGATTTCATCCCTGAAACGCCCCTGTTCGATCGCGTTCACGGCATTAACCTGGCTCCTCAAGCCAAATTCGTCCTGTTCCTGTCTCGAAAGATTGAATTGGGCCGCGACATTTTCAGCTGTTACGCCCATGTGATAGTTATTGAATATTTCCCATAGTCCGTCGTGAATCATGAGATCGACCATTGTGTTATCATTCATCCTGGCTCCCCACCTAGCGGCCTTTACCGCATAGGGAGCGGCGGACATGTTTTCACATCCTCCGGCTATGATGACATCGGCGTCACCAGCCTTAATGCATTGAGCCGCCAGAGATACCGATCTCAGCCCTGAGGCGCATACCTTGTTTATGGTCATGGCCGGAATGTCCTGCGGTATTCCGGACTTGATAAGGACTTGTCTCGCGATGTTCTGCCCAAGACCGGCCTGCAAAACGCAGCCAAAGATTAGTTCATCCACCTTGGCGGGGTCCAGACCTGTTCGTTTGATAAGTTCCGACACGACGAGTGACCCTAGATCGACAACCGGCACGTTGGCCAGAGACCCGCCAAACGAACCGACTGGAGTTCTCACGGCATCAACGATTACTACATCCTTCATTCTTTCCTCCTGTTTTATTTTTATGAGTCGTTTCATAGAGACTATGTTAAGTTCTGTATCATGAATGTTATCATATGGGCGCCAATCTAACAACAACGGCCGCATGGCTAATTATACTGATCAATCGATGGACAGCTCTTCAGGAATGGCCATTTTTTTTTCACGATAGTATTGAATAGCGCCCGGGTGAAGTGGAATTTTCAGACCTGTTAGGGCTTTTTCAATGGAAATGTTTGAACAGACCGGGTGTATTCTAACCAAATACTCGATATTTTCAAAGATAGTCCTGGTCAATTCGTAAACAATCTGTCTGTCGAGCAAGGCGCTGGTCGCAAGCATGTTGTGCTGCCCAACGGTATTAACATCTTTGTCCTGCCCCGAATAGAGCCCCGCTGGAATTTTTGCCCCAAATACGTTTGGCATTGCTTCACTGCGTAAATTGGCTATTTCCGAGTTTGACACCTCAAGAAACCCGAATAGCCCGATATTCTGCTGCGTGAAAAAATTCACTGTCGGAATAGGCAGGCCGCCTGAGAAGCTCATCGCCTGCACTGCGCCTGTTTTCCATGCTTCTAGTGCGGCTATGTTGGAAAGTGGTTTTAGTTTTACGTCTTTTTTGGTGACGGTATTCTCTCTCAGCAGGTGTTCCATCAGGCGCCTGCATGCGCTATCAGGTAACCCGGTGGCCACGGTAAGCCCTTCCAGATCCTGGAGGGAACTGGTAGGGGCTTTTTCCGATTTTACCAGTATATGCAGCAGGTCTGGCCACAATATAGCAATTGATCTTATTTGATTCTGGGGCTTGTCTTTATACGGCCCTTTGCCAAAGAAGGCGCTGTAACAGAAATATTCGTCGGTCATGATCAGATCAGCGTCGCCAATTTTTACGGCTTCGATATTTTCCCCGGAGCCTTCGGAAATGGCGGCGGAAACCCTTATGCCCATATTTCTCAGGCTGCTTGTCCATAGTGACGCTAGCCCCAGGCCTACTTGGTAGTCAACGCTGCCAGGTGGGCCGGTCGCAATCAACAGACTTATTCTGGATGGTTTGGATTGACGCGCCGACAGACCTTCCATGGGATGTATCGGAAACAAAAGTAACGTTGTAATGACAACGGCCAGGATTTTTTTTTGCATCCTTTTATTCTGTTCTGCGTCATTATTCATGGTTTGAGCGTATTGTGCGCCTTTCGACATATTTGCGCTTTATATTCTTTTTGTAACTTATTTCTTGAACACATTAAAAGCATTAAGTAAACTCGAATACTAGCTGTAGGCGGAAATGTAAACATTATTTTCGCCTCGTAATCGGTACCTTTTAAGTTTTTTATTTTCGGTGAATCCGATTTGTTTAGGCAGGTTTTTTTCATGCCATATAAATTGTTCATAGGTCCTCGATATTTTTTTCTGGCTCGCCTTTTTTATTTTCTATCGTTTTTTTTTGCTGCGACATTGGCTCCGGCCGAACTTACTGCCTCCGCATTCTACAACGATGACAGATTGTATCATGGCATGCGCTCGTTCATAAATGACTCAGTTTTGGACGTCGATCTCATGTATACTCAGTTTAAATACGATCCGGGGTTTTCTAGTTCCGCCCAGGCTGCTGCTTCCAACGTCTCGTTGGAACGGTTCCTCCTGGATGTTACTAATTCGGAGCGGTCAAAAAACGGTCTTAAGGCGCTTAAGTCTCTGAAGAAAATGGACGAACTCGCTTTCACTCACAGTTCTGACATGTGCAGGTCTGGTGTTCTGGCGCATGAATCCGAACGTTTCCCCTCTGGTCGTCAGAAGTTTCAGGACAGGATGAAAAGCATAGGGTTGTCATCCGGGGCTGAAAACATCGCTTTTCATAGCGATATGAACGACAGAAAAATTCTTGCTAGAAAGATAGTCGAGGGCTGGATGAAGAGTCCTGAACACAGAACCAACATCTTAAGCGCAAAATTCGTTTTTGTCGGTTTTGGTGTTAAGAATTGCAAGGATGGGCTTATTTATGTGACGCAGCTATTTACCGACCGGCATTAGGACCCGCAAACACAGGCGTGTTTTCAGACCCGCCGGAGGCTGGCTCAGGCCTATTTCGGGCCCTGGTAATAGTGGCCATAACCGGGGAATGGGGAATATTGGCGATGTCCGTCAAGCTTGTTTTTTGTGTAATCTTGTCGCTTTTGGTTTCTATCGGTTGCTCATCAAGCATGGTAGCGGAGAAGGTTGATTCCGAGACGAAGCGACCTAGAATTCTGGAGGAAGACATTACTGACAGTGCGAAGGTTCCTGTCCCGGAACCGGCAAACGCTCCAGCCGCTGGTCCCGGCCTCGTCCTTCCGGGCGCTTCCCCGGGAAGTTCGTCCCTTCCTCCAGCAGACCCCTCTGCGTCTCCTAGGGCCCCTAGAAGATTTCAATGGAAAGATAGTCGTTGATTCACA
>CAITZA010000002.1 GCA_903896745.1 uncultured Desulfomonile sp.
TACAACGCGGCCTACTGGATGATCGATCTTTATTCCGGAAGCGCCGGTCTCAAGGGAATACCTAAAGAGGAAATGCCGGTTTTCAGGACAATCATGCTTGAAAAGGGATATTTGCTCATCCCACTGGTCACTCTGCTGGTATGCCTTATGGTTTTCATGTGGTCACCCTATCGGGCGGCTCTAGTTGGAATAATCACGCTTATTATCGCCAGCTGGGTTCGGAGAGAAACCCGTATGGGATTTACCGCCATACTAAAGACACTTTCCGATGGCGCCAGGGGAGCGATCGAAATCATCGCCACATGCGCGGCGGCCGGCATTATCGTTGGCGTTCTCACCCAGACAGGGCTTGGCCAGAAATTCGCGATGATCATTTTCAGTTATTCCCAGGGAAACCTGTTAATTGCTCTCATATTCACCGCAGTGGTTGCAGTGGTGCTTGGCATGGGAATGCCTACCACAGCGGCCTATGCTATTGGCGCATCCGTTTTGGCGCCCGCTCTGGTTAAAGATTTTCAGGTGATCCCGATTGCAGCCCATCTCTTTATTTTTTATTTCGCATGCCTTTCGGCTCTGACTCCGCCGGTGGCATTGGCGGCTTTCGCTGCAGCGGCCATCGCCAACGCCAGGCCGTGGGATGTTGGTTGGGAATCCATGCGTTTTGCAATCGCCGGGTTTATAATTCCTTTCATGTTTATCTATGGGCCAGCCATGGTTCTGGCAGGTTCGCCGACTGGGTTCGACATATTTATGACCATTGTCTCCGGATTACTGGGCACATTGTGTCTGGCCGCTGCCGTGCAAGGATGGCTGTTATCCAGACTCAATACAGTATCCCGCATCCTGATGCTCGTCGCAGCCCTCGCGCTCATCAAGCCCGCTTGGATCACAGATCTTATCGGCTTTTGCATTTTGCTTACTATTGGTGTACTTCAGTTTATTTCCTTGAAAAAGGCAAAAGCGGCTCATGCATAGTCATTAGCGTGAATAATTCTGTATTGAGAGCATTTGGCGCTGGGCCTGTTATTTATCTCTAGGAGACCGCACATGGAGAATCTCGAGATTCTGAAAGATAAGAAAATTCTTGCAGTGGATGATGAACCTGATGTCCTGGAAACCATCTGTGAAGAGCTCTCTGCGGCCAAGGTAGTCACGGCGCAGGATTTTGAGAGCGCCAGGACGTTGATCGAAACGGAAAAGTTTGATCTGGCCATTCTGGATATTATGGGAGTAAATGGCTTCCAGCTCCTCGAACTTTGCTCGGCGAAGGGGCTGCCGGCCGCTATGCTAACAGCCAAGGCTACCGACATTCGTAGCATGAACAGGTCTATTAACCTTGGGGCGGTATCATTTTTACCCAAGGAGGAAATGGGGTCGCTAGAAGCTTTGACTTCTGAGATCCTTCAGGGTCTGCAGGAAGGAAAAAGTCACTGGCGGCGTCTTTTCGATCGTCTAGGACCTCTCTTCAAGGAGAAATTTGGCATCGTGTGGGAAGACCTCGAAAAACCTTCCCGGCTCCGAATCCCCTGGGATTAAGAATTTCTCGCAATCGGTCAGGCAAGCTGCTAAAAAACTATTGGGATTGATTTCAGTTCAACCATCGCGGGAATCTCGAATCGTGAATGACTCCCGCCTTGGGTGGACTATTTTTTTATAAACAGTCAGGAGGAATCTATGGATAATTCATCTTTCGGGTTAACTATGACTCTCGTGGGGTTGGGGGGGACATTCCTCACACTGGGAATTCTGATCGTCCTTATCAATGGGCTCAAGAAAGTTTTCCCTTTCAACGCTGAAAGAGACTGTTAGCAGATTATTCTGAGTAAGGATGGACAGATGTTCAAGAGTGTAGTGGATGGTTTGAGCGGTTTAACCTTGGGTGTTCAGTATCTGGGGACCCAGGGGTTGCCTAACATTGTCATGTTGGTCGTGGCGGCGGTTCTTCTCTACCTTGCAATTAAAAAGGGTGTTGAGCCTCTTCTTCTTTTGCCTATCGGATTTGGATGCCTACTCGTAAATCTTCCTCTAAGTGAACTGATGGAAGCCGGTGGTGTAATCAAGTTTTTTTATGACATTGGAATAGCCACCGAGATGTTTCCATTGCTCATCTTCATTGGCATTGGAGCGATGACAGACTTTGGTCCACTGCTGGAAGACCCCAAGATATTGTTATTTGGGGCGGCGGGTCAGTTTGGAATATTTCTGACGCTCATTCTTGCGCTGGCGCTTGGATTCACTCAGTTGGAAGCGGTATGCGTCGGCATAATCGGAGCGTGTGATGGCCCAACAGCCATATATGTAACATCACAATACGCTCCGCATCTTCTGGCGCCAATATCAGTTGCGGCTTATTCATATATGGCGCTTGTGCCCATCATTCAGCCACCAATTATGCGGTTCATGACCACGGAGAAGGAACGGACTGTGCGGATGCCAATTTCCAAGTCATCGGTATCCAAAACCACCAAGCTTCTTTTTCCAGTTGTTGTTACGGTCGTTACCGGTCTGATCGCCCCTAAAGGGTTACCCCTCATGGGAATGATAATGCTTGGCAATTTCATGAAGGAAAGCGGAGTGGTAGAAAGACTTAGCAAATCATCGGAAAATGAAATTGCGAATATGGTAACCCTTTTCCTTGGTCTTGCGATCGGGGGCACCATGGAGGGGCACGCATTCCTGAAGAAAGAGACATTGATGATCTTTGGACTTGGCTTCCTCGCCATATCCTTGGACACAGTCGGTGGAATGCTGCTCGGAAAACTCATGTGTTTTCTGTCAGGTGGGAAAATTAATCCCCTCATTGGCGCAGCTGGAATATCAGCCTACCCGATGGCGGCCAGAGTAGTCCAGACTCAGGGAAGCCGTTATGACAAAAGGAACTTCCTGTTGATGCATGCGATGGGCGCCAATACCGGAGGTCAGGTTGGATCAGTTATGGCGGCGGCCATCATGCTGTCAGTGCTGAAAGGAATGGGGCTTATATAACTTTCTGCGTAGCTGAAGAGTATGTTTAATAAATAAAAAGGCCCGATTAGGATTGAGTTTCCAACCGGGCCTTTTGCTTTTTTTTAACAAACAGTTACGACAACGTTCTGGGGCAGAGTTTTTCCATCTTTAGGGCAAGGTTTGGATCGACCGCGCAACTTCTGGCTGATTTGAGGCGAACCACACCATAACCTTTCTGACGATAACGCTCGTCATCATGCATTACAATAGCTTTGGGGATGAATTTCAACTGAAACCCCGAGTCGAAAAGCTTTCTCGAAAAAGATACATCCTCGCCCTGATAAAACCCCAGACTGTCATTCCATTGATGTTCCTCAAAGACGAAGTCCTTATAAATTCCGTAACCACCGGTTACATACTGGCACTTATCAAAAGTCTCGTCATAAGTTCTTAGAAATGTGTAATTTTCTATAATGTTGACCCAGTCACAATAGCGTGAGAGATCAGGATTCACTATAATTCCGGTCGCAAGGTCGAAGTCATCCTTGACCTGATCGACGGCAAGCGCCCAGTTAGGATGCAGAAGGAAATCGTCATCCAGACTCACAAACTTGTTGAACCGCGAGTTTTGCGCCAATACATTTCTCATGGCCCCTAGCCTGCCCTCCACAGCGGCCTGCTCCATTGGAAACAAACTGACACCCTCCTGGTTCTTCAATACATCAACAACGCCTGCAATTAGAATTTCAAACCGGTCAGGACTAATTCTTTGGAATTTTATGGAGTCAATCAGCTTGAAAAGCTTTGCCGGACGTTGGCCATTGGTAATAATCCCAAAGCTGAATCCCTTGGGTTTGGAAGAAGTCCGGGTTCGTCTTGCAAATGTGGGCGGCAACGCCTTTCCAAATTCGTTCAGTAGATCTATACGGGTTGAAAGCGTAAGGATTTCGAGCCTATGTATGGCTGCAATATTTTCCTGCATTTCATTTCTGAGTAATTCTATTTCCTGTTTGATGGCGCATAATTCAGAATCGTCAAATAAAGCCGGGCTTGCCGGATTCGAACTGTCGATCGACGGGACGCCATTCGAATGGTTCTTCCTGACACAATCGAGTTCCCTCTCAAGTTCATTCACCTTTTTCCTGAGTTGAGACACCTCTGAGGTGTCCGCTCTGGAATCAACCCGTTTTATCCAGGAGCCCAGCCTGTTAACTAAGCTTGGACCAGTCATCTAAGACCTCCTAAAAGTCAATCTGCTCTGAATTCATGCGTCTTGTCGATATGACGATCTTTGTGTTTTATTGTTCCAGCCGTGGGGAATATTTTCGTTTTCCCGGGACTGACGTCATACCATGCGATTATCAATTAAACCTATCAATATTAGAGATCAAATTCCAGTTATTCAAGATATTTATTCTAAAATGTCCATTATTTCTGCGATAATGCCCTTCTGAACCTGTCGATAGGCAGAGCTCCGACGATTTTTTTCTCACCATCAATAATAAATGTGGGAACAGCGTTTATTTTTAATTCCAACGCTTCGATGCGCGCCTGTTCCAGCCTGACGAGAAATCGACCAGAATCGATGGCTTCATTGATAGGTCGTTCATCCAGTCCGATATTCCTGCCGCCTTCAATAATCACGTCAATGTTTCCGATGTCTCGCCCCTCGCAAAAATACATGCGAAACATCTCCTTATGGAAAGTTTCATAAATTCCCTTTTCCCGAGCCAGTTCGCTAATCTGGAGGGCCATGGAAGAATTTGATATGAGGCTGAATTTCCCAAAGTTAATCCCATATTGGCCTGATCTGGCGTTCAGGCCGGCCTGAAACTTCTCAAGGTCAAGGTCGGGGAATTTTTCTGTTATGGCCACGCCCTGTTGTGGCGTCTCAGGGTGAAGCTCATAGCCCACCCACTCTTCCTCGAAATCAAATTCTTTCTTCAAACTTTCGACAATACCCATGCCGATATAACAAAACGGTCATATATAATCCGAGAAAATCCTCATCTTCATCTTCATTCCCATGGCTTCCTACCTTTTATTTATTCGTGTATGAATTACTTTCCATGCGCTCTGTAATATCCTGTTGAACGATTGTCCACAGAGCGTCCTTTTGTTCCCCATCCAGTCCATACCGGTTGCAGAATCCCGTAAAAAGTTGAGGTATCAACGAAAGACCTTCCTTTGAGACGGTAGCCAGTTGAAAATTCCAGTAAACCGATCTCACATGAATCAGTTGGTGGTCCGTGAAGCCCGGGTTTGACAGCTTGAGGCTTTTGTTACTAATGAGAATTGCGGCGTTGAGTTGGTCGTCATAGTTCCTGGTGGAAACCTGAGCGCTATTTTGTATCAATCTGTATTTGTATAAGGCCTCCGGTATGATACAAGAGTTATCCTTTTGTGATAAACGGCCCCACAGATCGTAATCCTGAGCGTATCTCACGGTTTCGTCATATTTACCTACACGTTGCAACGCCGATTTCAATATCAGCATTGAGCCATGGGCGTAATTATTGTGAAATTGCAGTCTCCACAAACGATAAACCTGATCTGTGATCAGGATTCTGGATTTTATAAGCCCATCATTCTCATCAATTATGTCGAAAAATGAGCCGACTATTTCCAGCCGGGGATCTTGAGCCATCTGGTTCAGTTGTTTTTCAAGCCGCGTCCTGACGCAAATGTCATCTGAATCCATCCGGGCAATATATTTACCACAAGCCATGTCTATGCCACGGTTCAGGGACCTGGTCAGCCCGACATTATCCTGCCGTATGAATCTTATCCTGTCATCCCTGAACCCGCTTACTATATCGGCCACAGGCTCGGTGGATCCATCATCAATAATGATGAACTCAAACCCACCCCAGGATTGTTCCAAAACGCTAATCACTGCGGCCGCAAGAAAACGCGTTTCGTTATGAACCGACATCAGGACTGTAACTTCTGGAGCGTTCATTCTATGAGGGCTTCGCCTCCGCCCAAATTTCTCCCCAGCAAGACTCATAGTGGCTAAACCCGAGACCGGCGGATTCAATTTCCGCCACAAATTCCTGATGTGTATATTCGATGAAATGAGTTGAATCCAGCCGATAATCAAGACCCAGTTCTTTCTTGAGAGGGACTCTCCAGTCTCTCTCAAAGAGTGGAACCCTGAGCAAAACCCTGGATGGATCCACAGAATGTAATATCTTCTTGAGAAACTGAACCCGATCCTCTATATGTTCGAGAACATTTGACAGGACAACAACATCAAATTTTTCTTCGAAGTTCGTTTCGAGCACATCTCCCAGAATGAACCTTATGCTGTCATGCATGAACCGGTCTTTGGCAGTCGCAATATTTTTTTTATTTATATCGATACCTGTCACGACCGCTCCTGATTTTGCGGCAATATCGTAGGCCAACGCGCCTATACCACATCCGACGTCGAGTACTGTCTCACCGGCTCGAATCCTGTCCACAAAAAAATCATGATAACGGGTGTGGCGATGTTTCGTATGAATCCCGTTATCGTAGGCGCAGGACATCTGGCCTTCCAGTTCATAAATATCGGCGTCCAGTTGAAACATCAACTTTAGAGCCCCGGATGGCGTGGATGCAAAAACCCGGCTGGTCAACGCCTCCCTGATAAACATCAGGAGATCATGATCACCCATTTCCTGCACGATCTGCATGAGATTTTCTTTCGATTGATCAGTTGTCATAACATAGTGGCCTTTGAGAGGATTTGCATTTCAAGTTTTATGACGTTATCGAGAGAATAGCTCTCCAGGATGAATTCTCTCGCCTGGTTCCCAAGTTTTTGCGCTAGTTTCTGATTCGTGATCAAATGCTCAATAGCAGACCTCAGGCTTTGAGGATCGGGTTCTGAGAGTAATCCGGATTCGAGGGGTCTTATTATTTCTCTTATACCTGGGGAATTACATCCTATGACCGGAACTGCGCAGGCCATGGCCTCGATAAGCGCTTTGGGATGTCCTTCGTATAACGACGGAAGAATGTATATCGCCGATCTGTTTATGTGAAAAGGCAATTCCATGTTAGGGATGTTTCCCAACCACGATACTTTGTTTTTCAGATCCGGAAATCCGCTTTCCAGTTCTTTTCTCTGCGGGCCATCGCCAATGATTACAAGTCTGACATCCAGGGGTCTTATTGCCTCAAAAAGTGACAGAAGGTTTTTTTCGGGCGCTATTCGCCCTATGAAGAGAATCTGGTTGGAAACCCTGTCACAGCCCATAGGCTTAAACAGATCTGTATCCACATAATTCGGGATGATGCTTATCCTGGATTCGCAATCGGGCAGACGAACTGCGACATTCATTTTCATTGCCTGAGTAGTTACAGATATGGCGTCAGCCTCGGAAAAGGCCAGTCTTTCAATTCGGTCGGCCTGCTGAGCCTCGGCTGAGTCTGCCCCATATTCTTTTGCGGCATTGTAGGACCAAAGGTACCCACATCTGGCAATGAACGGTTTCGAAAAAGTTTTTGCGACATTCAGGGCAATGTCGGCCCCAAATATCTGGTTGGTCTTTATGACAGTGAACTCTCTGAACCTGCCCTTATGGATGTGAATCATGCCTGTCTCATACTCTTCGGGGCTCAAACCTTTGTCATTGCAGATTACCTTTATTCCTTCGAGGCTTTGGACAAAATCCAGGTCCGAACTGTCTCCGTAGGTTACGAAACTTACCTCATAACCGCGTTCTACAAGACGCTTGTAAATTGCCAGTTCACGCGTCAGATTGCCTACCTGGGCCCATGTTCCTAGAGAAACCCCACGCGTAAAAAACAATCCCAGATGTTTTTTCATCTTGCGATTTCCCGAGCAATACCAAGATATTTTGACGCAACATCCGAGAGCTTCGAAACTACGATGAGGTTTTGGAACATTTCGTAATTTTCCACCAGTCTATCGAGTTGAGGCAATATCTGGTCATTGGAATCGAAGGGTAAGCCACCGCTTCCAACCAGTTCCGGATGCCCACCGTCGTTAAGGTATAGAGTCGGCAGACCACAGGACAAAGCTTCTATGACCGCATTTGAACATGGATCATTCTTGCTGGCGGTTATGTAAATATCGTGCTGCCTGAGCAAGTCGGCAAGATCCTCCGAGGGAACAGGCTCGACCTTGCGTATCCTGCTAAAATCCTCGGAAGCGTTTCCCACGAATGTGTATTCAAAACGGCTCCAGTCTAGATTCTTATCTATCCATCCGTATACAGGCCCACCTTTGCGCGGATTGTTCGACCAACTTGAGGATATCAGTCTTATCTTCCTGTTGCGGCTGAATTTGACCCTGTCCCGCTTATGGAAGATGTCCGAATCGACGGCATTATGAATTACCACCGGGCTTACAGGAGAGTAATTGAGCTCAACAATTTTCTGATAGGTCCAGTTAGACTGCAAAACGGTGGCAGACGCAAACGTGTCATTCAGGTTGTAACAAAGTTCGTCCTTTTCCAAGTCAAAACCCCGGATCAGATGAATCGGCCCATCAATCCTGTGAACCACATTCAGGCGATGTTTCTTGCCGAATTCAAGAAATCTGTCCACATCAAAATGAATGGAATTCAGAATATATGCGTCAATTTCCTCAGTTAGTTCATTTTCCCTGACATCGATTCCGAGTTGGGTCAGTCCTTTTCTCAAAGCCATCATGAACTGGTTGCCGCCACCATAGGGAGGCTTGAAAAAGCTGTGCCACAAACCGACGGTGAAGGGTTTGTCGGATTTCATATTGATTGCCTTTGAACCGCTTACAGACGGTGGGCCTGCCTTCAAGCTGCGAATCCGCCTGGCAGTCTCTATAGCTTGACCTGAGGCCAGGCCCGAGTAGAAACTTTGAAAGATGGGTTTTGCAGCGTCCGGTGTGTTCTTTGAAACAACCTTCCGGTAATTTTCCTCAACGACCCCTTCCAGATCTGAACCAATTATATCAGCCTCAATCATGTTAATTGCGATGTCCGGGGCCTGGAAAACAGATTGGAGGGGTAGATTGTCTCTCGCCAGACCGACGTCCGAGCTAATGACCCGGGTTTTTGATGCGCAAGCCTCCAGTATGGAGTGTGGCCCCCCCTCAGACCTGCTTGGCACAACATAAAGATCCAGTAAATTGTACAGGACGTTCAGTTGCTCTCTGGGCAATGAATTAATGCGCAAATCATCACCCTCGACGACTTGGCCTGCAAAAGTGAATGGAATATCGGCGGCTTTAAGTCGTTCCCTTAGCCAGTGCCGTCGGGGCCCAGCCAGCATGACGTGGAATTTCAGGCCCCTTTTCCTGAGCCCGACAAGTATTTCAAGAAATATGTCGGGCCCTTTAACCAGCTTGGGCGCTGAAAGGTCCTGGCCTTCAGTGTCACGCTGAAAATTACCGATCAAATAAGTGTCCGAAGGAATGTTAAATTTCGTTTTTAGAGAAATGACATCCGGGTCATCATGGTAAAGTGGTCTGAATGTATTGATATCAATCAGATATGGGACCGAATAGTTGTTCACGCCGATGCTTGTTAATTGCCTCGCAGCCTGCCGGGTTCGCGTAATCCATACATCGACAAGTTCCATGACATGCCTGTGCGCCGGAACCCCCACGTAACGGAACGGTTCGGCCGGAACATGACATACCACCGTTTTTCGATCCACGATCGATCTGTCGAGCAGGTTGAGCCCTTCCCACCATGCGCTATGAATTACATCGCATTCATCCTGTCCCGTAAAATCCACGATTCCTTCGAGGCATTGACGGGCAAGTTTTAGGTCTTCGTCTATTGCCCAACCGACGCCATCTCCACCAGTGAGATATACTTTAAGTTTGTTCATTTTTTTATCGCTTTGATTCCAAATCCGGTTGTGAAGCTTGGAGGTTTCAAGGATATGTCCCTATAAGACTTTTCATCCAGCTTCACCGCCTTGATTTTCATGAAACCCAAAATAGCGCCGATGATTGATATCGTGAGTTTACGTTCCGGCCCCCAATGGGATATGGCGCCGTAAACCCATGATCGAAGCATGTCAAAGGCCACGCTGTAAAAAGAGCCCTGAAACCCAACTTCTACATACTCAAAACCGACTTCATCCAGCAGCCTTTTCCAATAACTGCCCGTATACCGACCGTAGTCGTGGGGGTCTCCATGAATGCCAACCATGAATGGCGCACAAATCAAGACCCGTCCGTTTGTTTTCAACACCCTTGACACTTCTGCGAGAACCTCCTTTGGGCTGAAGACATGCTCGAGAAGTTCAGAACATATTACTGTTTCAAAAATCCCTGATCTGAAAGGCAAACGTGCAGCGTCAGTCACCGTGTCCGGACGTTTGGCGGGGCTCAGGTTTGCATATACCACCGAGCATTCATACTGATCGATATCAAACAAACCCCGTTTGGCCTTCTTGTTCCCACCGAGGTCCAATAACAACCCGTTGCGCTCGTTTGGATCACTGAAATGGTCTCTATGGAATTTGTCCACATAATATCTTCGCAATGAATAAGATATGTCCCGAGCCTGATCCGGTTCTACGAGGGGCTTCTTGCAGCTAGGCGTGGAATTGTTCATGGCAAGTCAAATTCTTGGAATGTTGGTGGAATAGTAATGACAATCAGTTATCTTTAGCCAGAATATCCCTGGTTACTGACAGCCAGTCTTCCAAGCTAACCCCTCTGGTGTGATTGCCTGTCGATCTTCGCACTCCCCTACCTAGATGCAGGAATATTACATCATCATTGTCATCAAAAGACCGGTCAACCTGAAGATTACGCAGGGGAGACTCCGTGGGTATCAATTTGACAAGTTCCTGATCCCAGAAACTGTTCCTGCATGCAAACACGTCATATCCAGCCTCCCTGAGCCTGACCGTAACCTCATCTCCCACGTCAAAGTCAGGAAGGTTTGGAAAAAAGTCCAGCCCAAGCCTCCTAAAAACCTGAAAATCCAGCATGTATCCGAGCACATGCAGGACCCCTTCCCTGGTTCTGGTATGATCCATACGAACGCCGGCCGCTGCTGTTCCCTGATCAATTTTTGATCTGAGATACGACAGCCATTCATTCTTAACCGGCATTGTGTCCATGTGCATCGTCATGAGGTATCTACAGGTCGTTTCTATCAGGCATGCTCCTATCTGGAGGCCGATTGCGTTGGCATAGCTACCCCAGTTCGTCTGATCTAGGTCGTTTTTATCATCGCCGGCCTGATTCCTGGCTTCCGGAGGCCGTGGTTCCGTCCTGTTAAACGCCCAGTTGATCCATGGTATTTCCAGGGCTGAGGCCAGCCATTCCCGCGGGGAATTGTTGTCCACAACCCACAGCTCATGCTCTTCGGGAGTGAATTTCCTGACACCATTAATGCAGGTGTTCAACAAATCGAGGGCACGCTGGTTTGTAATATGGGAAATTACCACAAGCCTGGGAGCGTCATCCGACCGAATGACATTCCTTTGCCACTCGACTTCATACACAGCGCCATCGATTTCAAGTCGGGTATGGTTGATGCCCCCACAGGACGGGAATTGATCAGAAAACATCCAGCTATTCCTTTTGTCCGATTATCAGGATGCTATCACACCAATCCATTCGAAACTCCTGACATACGGTTTCGACTATCGCTCTTTTCAAGGGGTCTTGGGTCAGAGGGCGCTTGTTGTAACGTCCCAGTTTCAGAATCTGAAATCCGGCGCTTCTAAGCAGGCTGTAAAGGTCATTTACCGGCCATGCGGTTAGATGGGTGCAATCCCTTTGTCTGACGGGATGCAAGGCGTTGGGGACTGTGGCAAAGAACTGGCCTTTCGAAACAAGCTTCTGGAAGATATTATAAACACATTCAAAAGCATCATCCACACCCATGTGTTCGATGACCTGATTGGCCACCACAAGGTCGAATAATTTGCCTTCAGGTATTTCCTGGAATGACCTGTAGTCGAATTCACCGTCGGGATCCGTATCAAGGCAACAGTAACCAACGCCGTATTTTTCAATCACTGCCTTCAAAGGCTTGTGCGCGCCTGACCCAACATCCAGAACTTCCTTTTTTCCCGCAAGACAGTTATGCAGTTCCTCCGAATAATCTGTCACAGGAATGTCGGATATGGAACCAAAGCGACTGAAGCACTCGCTTCGCCACTTCATAAGCCTTCCCCAGAATTGCCTGTTTTGATCTATCGTCATGAAATCCGTTGAACCCTCAGCTCCTCGTCAAGGTGATTATCTTCCAGCACAGGGGTGAGCCGCCATTCGCAAGTCCCCGCAACGATACCCCTGGCTCTCTTGGGACCAACAACCGCAAAACTCACAATTCCTGCTATTCGTTCGAGTGTCTCGAAAGAGGATGCGTCCCTTGTTGCAAAATGGGCCTCATAAGCCCCATTAGCAAGACGGTTCTCCGGATACCAGATTTTGAGAATATAACGATTTTGTTCTCCAGAAGCTTCCAGACCGTCCTCCTCGGATATGTTCCATTTACACAGGATTCCGGCGGCATTGAGAAGTCCCATTGAAAACATGGGCTTTTCGAGGTTACGGTTTAAATGGAGGTCTACTTCTATCCCGAAGGGCTCGCCTGAAATGACTTCCTTGACAGTGTCCCCCTTTTCGTTGAACAGGCGGGCGCTATATATGTATACGTCCTCACTGGATATTCTATTTCTGACACGATGCTCGAGACGTTGCTGTTCTGACCTGAAAACAAGTTTCTCATAAGCGTTTATGGCTTCAAGCGAAGTTCCGTCAGCAAGGAGACCTCCCTGCTCAAGGAGAATGCCTCGGCGCGCCACGAATTGCAGCGTTTCCAGGCTGTGGCTGACCAACAGTATTGTTGCCCCGCTTTCGCGCATCTCTTTCACGCGAGCCAGGCTCTTGTTCTGGAATTTCAGGTCACCGACCGCAAAAGTTTCATCTATGAGGACAACATCACTTTGAATATTTACAGCGACACCGAAACCGAGTCGTCCGAGCATGCCGCTGGAATACATCCGCACCGGCTGATCGAACCAGCTCCCAA
>CAITZA010000003.1 GCA_903896745.1 uncultured Desulfomonile sp.
CCAGAACGATCAGGTTATCTCCGTGAACAGGATAGTGACGGAACTTAGTCGTTCAGAAAGCCTTGACGAATGTTGTTCTCGTTTGATTGCAGAGCTTTCCGAGAACCTCAATTTCAAGCGGTCGATTGTGGCGGTTATTGAGGATGATGGAAACTTTACCCATGTCGCATCAATTGGTATTGATGCGCCTGTAGATGCGCTGAGTCGGCTGCTGAAGCAGGATGAGGCGAGCAAGAAAGTTCTTCAGACCGGACGTATTCTTGTTAGGAGTGATCTTGTTCCGGGTGGAAAAGGTTACTGGGACCCTATTTTTGATAACTGGACGATATACCCCTTAAAAGGACGCAAGAAAGTACTGGGTGTAGCAATACTCGGCAGTCACGCGACTGAGAATAGGGACACCGTAGGGCTGATTCTCAATCAAGCCGGAGTTGTTATTGAAACGCTTGCTTTGGCTGATTCGCTCGCCAAAACAAATGAAGACCTACGCCATTTCATGAAAGAGCTGAATGAAGCAAAGATTGCTGCGGAAAGGGCAAACGAATCCAAGAGTCAGTTTTTTGCAAACATGAGTCATGAAATACGAACCCCCATGAATGGAATCATAGGCATGACAGAACTGACTCTGGCAACTGAACTCAGTGGTGAACAAAGGGAATATCTGGAAGCGGTAAAGATGTCTGCCGACTCTCTATTGTCATTGATAAATGACATACTGGATTTTTCAAAGATGGAAGTAGGCAAGTTCGAGCTTGCGTTCACTGATTTCAGTTTGAGGGATTGCCTTGGCAATACGCTGATAACTCTGGCCAATCAGGCCCATACAAAGAATCTGGAACTTGCCTGCAATATAGGGCCTGAAACGCCGGATAACCTCTGCGGAGACCCTGGGAGATTAAGACAAATTTTGGTGAACCTCATCGGTAACGCAATCAAGTTCACGAAAGAGGGAGAGGTCATATTGAGAGTGAATCCTGAACTGGAAGGCGACAATTTTGTCGAGTTGCATTTTTCAGTGACAGACACGGGAGTCGGGATTCCTGAAAACCAACTGGACAGAATATTCAGCGCTTTCGAGCAGGTTGACTCATCAACTACCAGAGAATTTGGCGGAACGGGCCTGGGGTTGAGCATTTCTTCCCAGCTCGTTGGTTTGATGAACGGCAGGATCTGGGCGGAAAGCAGGCTGGGGGTTGGAAGCGTGTTTCACTTCACAGCAAGGTTCGATTTTGCGAGTCAACCTGTCCACAGGGTTGTTCCCAAAGAGAAATCAGTACTTCAAGATGTTCGGGTAATCATAGTGGATGATAATCAGTCAAACAGGACAATACTTGCCGAAACAGTGCGGTCCTGGGGAATGATTCCTGTTGCGGTTGGAGATAGCAGGGAAGCGACAAAACTGATCGCGGAACATGCCCTTAGGGGAGAGCCTTTTTCTCTGGCGCTGGTAGATTTTATGATGCCTGAAATGAATGGCTTCCAGCTCGCTGAATCGCTTAGCAAATCAGTAACTTCCAACATCGACAAAATAATCATGTTAACTTCCGGAGGACAGCGGGGTGATGCAGCCAGGTGTCAGGAACTCGGAATAGCCGCATATCTTATGAAACCGATCAAGCAGTCTGATCTACTGGATGCAATCCTGATGACCATGCATAAGACACCGGGCTTTAAGGCGAAAGCTCCTTTGATCACGAGGCATTCCGTTCGGGAAGCCAGACGCAGATTGCACATCCTGTTGGTGGAGGATAATCCGGTCAATCAGAAGCTGGCGGTTAAAATCCTTGAACAGATGGGACATACGGTGGTTACAGCGTCAAACGGTTTGCAGGCCCTTGAGATGTTTGGTCAGACTCGCTTCAACGTGATACTCATGGACGTTCAAATGCCTCAAATGGACGGCTTCGGCGCTACAAAAGCCATAAGGGACAAAGAACTGATTGACGGTGGTCACATTCCCATAATTGCAATGACAGCGCGTGCGATGATCGGAGACAGGGAGAAATGCATTTCGGCAGGAATGGATGATTACATATCCAAACCGATAAACAGGAAAGAACTGATGGAGATTCTGGAAAAAATTGCGAGTGAATACGATCTTTATCTGGAAAGAGTTTCACATTTTTCAATAGTTTGAAAAGCTGCAGAAAAACCATTCAAAAAAGAGGATATTGTTATAAAATGAGTTTTTCACAATTCCTTTGGGAGATTTTTAATGGATTTTGATAACGAAGTTCTCAATGAATATATTGACAGGCTAAATCGCGGGAAAGAGGAAGACAGGGTAGATATTTACCGTGAAATAGGAACCATTGGGTTTCCATGGGATGACAACCTTTTGTCTCTTGCCCTTTCTGATTCCAGTCCGCGAGTGAGGTCGGTAGTTTCTGAAATCCTGATTGAAAATTCTGATCCAAGGATTGTCGAAACCCTGCTTGAGTTATTACGTAACCAGGATCCCGGAATACGATCCGTTTCCATGTCGATACTGGCTGGACTAGGCCCAGTGGCCCTGCCACAGGTCGAATATTATCTGAATGATAGCGATCCGGATGTCCGTATTTTCGCAGCCGGAATTCTCGGAGAAAGCCGCCTTAAACAAGCCTTCCCCGCTCTCCAGAAAGCCTTGACGGCGCCGGAGGAAAACCTGCGCTACGCAGCTGCTGAAGCATTGGGAAAAATTGGCGAAAAAAAGGCCATTCCAATCCTTGTCGAATGCCTTAAAGATCAATGGGTTAGGTACCCATCCATTGAGTCTCTCGGGCTGCTTGACGCCTCTGAGGCTATTCCCGAACTACTCGGACTTTACGAAGAGGACGAGTGGGTTCGAGTTGCAGTTATAGAGGCTGTGGGGAAAATTGGCTCAAGCGAACAGGTCGATTTTCTGCTGGGTCAGATGGATGAAGAAGATGAAATAATCATGCAGGCCTGTTTCACGGCATTGGCGAGAATAGAGCAGCGGAGTCCGTGTGGAGCGTTCGAGAGGCTTAGAAAGACGGGCATAGACGTTGATGGCATAGTCACTGCCGGTTTGAACCTTCATGATCCGGAAATTCGAAAACTGGCCATCTGGACATTGGGACTTATAGGAGAAGAAGATCACATACATTTACTGGTAGCTCAACTTTCAGATTTTGATGAAGATGTTCGTCACACCGCCAGAGAGGCGCTCTTATGTCTTGGCGCCCGGCGCCTGGATGCCTTGATCACCCAGGTGGATTCTCATGCCGAAATTGCCTTAAAAAAAGAACTTATAGAGATTATTGCCAGAATCGGTGACCCATTGGGTGTGTCGGCAGTGATGAAGGCGTTGCAAGGTTCGGATGAATCTCTGCGAGAAACTGCCGCCAGATCGCTAGGATTGTTCAAGAGCCATC
>CAITZA010000004.1 GCA_903896745.1 uncultured Desulfomonile sp.
CCCCAGCCTGAGCGGTTGTACGGCGCTGAGAAACTTTCTTTACTGAAATCAATTGCAAATGGTTATCCGCTATTGACCGATCTGTTCCGCATTACGGACGGCAAGGTTCTGATGAGCGCAGTGGCGCCGGTCAGGGATGTGAATGGTAATGTTGTTGCCGGAGTTGTCATAAGAAGCAACCCGGAGTTAGCGCTGTATCCTCTGATCCAGAGCTGGCCGACCCCCAGTTCATCGGCAGAAACAGTCCTAGTAAGAAGGGACGGCGATCAGTTACTATACCTAAATGCGCTTCGCCACAGACCTGATGAGCCGCTGACCTTTCGAGTAGATCTGACGAGGACGGACCTACCGGCCGTACAGGCGGCGCTAGGCAAAACCGGCTTGTTTGACGGCAAGGACTATAGAAATGTGGATGTTCTTGCAGATTTGAGGTCTATTCCTGACACACCCTGGTTCATGGTAGCCAAGGTTGATTCTGAGGAAATCCTGGGAGAGATGCGATATCGTGGAACAGTTATCGTTGCCGTTACCATTGTCCTTGTCACATTTACCGCGATCCTGACCGCTTATATTCACAGACGTCGCGAGACCATTCTTTACAGAGACCTGTACCGGTCGGAACGGGAACAGCGAGAGATCGAGGGACGATACAAAGCCATTTTTGAGAGTATAGGGGATGCGGTCATAACCACTAACGCGACTGGAATAGTAGATCGGATGAATTCGGTGGCGGAAACTCTCACAGGCTGGAGTCAGGCTGAATCAGAAGGAATGCCCGCCGATGTTGTCTTTAACTTAATAGATGAGGATCTTGAAAAAACTCCTGACAAAATAGTGGAGCTGGTTTTGAGCGACGGGCTGTCAAGGACGCTTGGCGAGAACATCAAACTGGTATCAAAAAACGGATCTGAACATGCGATTGATGGATCGGTATATCCTATACAAGATCATCACTGCCACATAACTGGCGCCGTGCTGGTGTTCCGTGATCAATCATCCCAGCGCGCTGCTCAAGAGGCTCTTCTCGAAGCCATTTCCGCTTTTCAGCAGGTATTGAGCGTTTCCGTTCCGCTGTGCATCATTTCGAAAGATTTCATAATCACCTCGGCCAACGAGAGTTTCTGTGAACTCTTCCAGATAAACCGCGACAAACTGATTGGCAAGATTTGTCACAAAATCTGGAAAGGGCCCAAATGCCATACTTCAGGCTGCATGATGACCCAGATCCTTTCAGGCATCTCCAGTTGCAGCTATGATGCGCAGATGAAACTCCCGGATGCCAGCGTAGTGTCGGTCATCGTCAGCGCCCAGCCATTAAGAGACGCCTCAGGGGAAATTCATGGAATACTTGAATCATTTATAGATATTACCGAACTGAGACGAGCCGAAAGAGCGCTGGGCGAAAGCGAAGAAGTCCTTCGTCAGACTAATAGAAGGTTGGAGACTATTCTGGAAACCTCACCTGCCGGTATAGTCATTACAGACTGTGATGGTCGCATAGAGTTTGCGAATCAAACATTGGGGGAACTGTTTTCACTAAACAACAATGAACTGATAGGATCACAGTTTATTGACCTGGTACACCCTTCCGAGCGATCCGTCGCCAACGAGGCAATGAAAGCGCTAATAGACGGAAAAATCAGGATTCATAATGCGGAACGCCTCTATGTAGCGCATGATTCGCGAGAGTTCGTGGGCCATCTGTCCAGCGGACGACTCATGGGAGACGATGGAGGTCTGAGTGGCCTGGTAGGCATCATAACCGACACCACGGCCATGAAACATGCAGAGGCGGCCCAAAGACGCCTGGCTACCGCCATTGATCAGGCTAGCGAGGGAATCTTCATTACGGATACCGAGGGAATCATACAGTATGTGAACCCCGCAATAGAAATGATGACCGGATATTCCAATGATGAGCTGATTGGCGCAAAACCCTCCATATTCAGTAGCGGCCAACACGATTCGGAATTTTATCGAGAGATTTGGCGAACAATTCTAGCAGGCTCCAAATGGGCAGGAAGGTTCGTTAACCGGAAAAAGAACGGGCAGATTTATCATGAGGAAGCCACAATCTCGCCGGTAAAAGACGCTTCAGGGAAAATTGTCAGCTTTGTCGGAATTAAACGAGACATTACTGAGCACCTTGAACTGTCAAGCCAGTTGATGCAGGCTCAAAAAATGGAAGCGGTAGGAACACTGGCAGGAGGAATTGCTCATGATTTCAACAACATATTGCAAGTGGTTCTAGGCTATTCTTCATTGATGCTTCAAAATGATAACTTGCCGCAATCGGTCAGAAACGATGCTGAAAAGATTAATCAATCTGCCAGACGTGGAGCAGACCTCGTACACAGACTGCTGACATTCAGCAGAAAAACACTAATCAACCCCCAGCCTATCAACCTGAATCAACGAATCAGGGAACTAGTCAAAATAATCGAGCGAACGATTCCGAAGATGATCAAGGTTCAGTTAAAACTAGATGACGACCTTGCCACGATTAATGCTGATCCAATCCAGATGGACCAGGTTCTTATGAACCTTACGGTAAACGCCCGGGATGCAATTCCGGAGGGCGGCGTCATAGTCATAGAAACCAGAAACGTGTTCCTCGATGAGGCCTATACCAGAATGAATGTGGAAGCAAAAACGGGCTTGCATGTTCTGTTAACGGTCACAGATAACGGTATCGGGATGGACACAGAGATACAGGATCACATCTTCGAGCCCTTCTTCACTACAAAAGAACTTGGCGCAGGCACCGGTCTTGGCTTGGCGACAGTTCACGGTATCGTTCTGAAGCATGCAGGACACATTACCTGTTCCAGCGCAAAGGGACAGGGAACATCTTTCAATATCTATATCCCGGCAGTTTTACCTGATTTTGCCCATTCTGAAATAATAATAAGTCAAAGTCAAAGTGGTGGATCCGAGACTATTCTGCTTGTTGATGACGATGATCCGATTCGTGAACTCGGAACCAGAATGTTGATAATGGGTGGTTACCATGTAATAACCGCGAAAAATGGCAAGGACGCCCTCGAAGTATATAGGGCAAAACAAAAGGATATTTCGTTGGTTATCCTCGATCTCATGATGCCGGAGATGGGTGGAAAACGTTGCTTGGAAGAACTCCTGAAATTAGATCCGAGCATCAGGGTTCTTATGGCCAGTGGATATCTGGATCAGAATTCGGACCAGGTGTCACTGTCTCAGGGCGCCAGGGGATTTATTCCAAAACCATTTGAGTTGAGTCAGTTTCTTGACACGGTTCGAAATACCCTTGACGGAAAGTGACACGCTCGAAGAAGGATGCGGTTTACATGGATACCAATGTTTGAAGACTTCAGCGCCACGATCAATAACCGGCGAGCCCCTTGAAGGCGTTATAAATTATTCCTGTCCCAGCACATCCGGCTATTGTGTAAATCATTCCCAGTTTTAGTCGAAACAGAGCCACAACGGCGCCTATCGCTATAGCGAGCGACGCAAGATTGGCCGATTTCAGGATGGGGACCTGAATATGGGCGCCCAACACGTAAACATCCTTCAAAGATCCGAATATTGTGTTCAGCGCGAGCCAAACCGCCAGATTCAGTACCACCCCGACAACCGCTGCCGTAATGCAGGACAAGGCTGTCCTGAGTGATTGGTTTCCCCGCAATGCCTCAATATATGGAGCGCCTGCGAATATGAACAGAAAACACGGCACAAAGGTTACCCATACTGTCAGAATAGCGCCCAATACACCGGCGAGCGCAGGATCCAGACCTCCCGGGTTGCGA
>CAITZA010000005.1 GCA_903896745.1 uncultured Desulfomonile sp.
AATGTCCCGAACAAAGCTCTTTCTCAGGCCAAAGCTGTCGTCGTCAAAATAAATGAATTGTGCGCCTTTACCAGTTAGGTCTTTTATCTGGTCAACCACGTTGGTCACGGACCTGAAGCGAACCCTGCGTCCCCATACTGTCCGTGATCCGCAAAAAAAACAGTTATATGGGCAGCCTCGACTGGCAAAGATGTTACTGAAAGCCTCTCTACCGTATAACTCGAAGTCGATCAGGATTTCGTCGGCATGAGTGTGTGGAAAAGGTAACAGATCCAGATTTTCCAGTCGCTTGCGCTCAGGGGTTTCCGTGTAATTTCCATTTCTTGAATAAGAGATTCCGTGAACGTCTGTCATATCCGTTGAGTTAGCCAAGGAGTGCAAGATTTCTACAATTGTGTTCTCACCCTCTCCTCGAACTATTAAATCAAAATCGCCATACCTTGAGGAATTGTAGGGATCACTAGTGGCATGCGGGCCACCAAGAATAACCACACAGGACGGATTCACAGATTTGGCGATTTGTCCCAATCGCCTGGCAGCGCTCAGTTGGGGTGTCATTGCCGTAAGCCCAACTACGTCAGGATTGAAGGCTGCTATTTCGTTCCTGACAGATGTCCAGATTGGGTCAGATTTGTCTTCAATCCTGCGTCGAAAATTTTGATACCCCTCACTCCTCATAAAACCATAAAGTCTGTCCGGAGGTGGAGAAAAACTCGGCGAGAAGTCACTGTTAAAAACCCTGCAAATCCAGTCGGTACTTTCAAAGACCGTCGAAGCCAGATACCCCAATCCGGTTGGATATCGCTGCAATCCCCATGAATCCAGATACAGCCTATAGTATGGTGGCTGAATGAACATTATCTTTTTCCTGCTCGTTTTTTTTTTGCTCCGTGGCAATTGAAGGCGAGGAAACGTATTTTTAATCGACACGTCTCCCTTACGGGATGATCGATCAGATAAAATCTCCAGAGAACCAAGCAGGTTGTGTATGTAATTATCCAAGCTGAAAGCCTGGGCATGGCTCCAAGCATTCTGCCCCAGTTTGATTCGTAATTGCCTGTTTTCGATTAGTTTAGAGATCGCCTGAAACCATGAATCATGATCGTTGTTTATGAGCAGGCCATCATGACCGTCAACGACTTTCCCGTATGTAATTATGTCGCTGTAAATGCCCGCTATGCCTCTGGAAGCGTATTCCCGGAATTTTATGTCCGTCTTTGATATATTGAATGGTGTTTGTGCTAGCGGAGCCAACCCTATGTCCCAGAGACGGCCGGTCAGAAAATGTACGAATGCGGGATAATTGAGAAAATCATACTTCCTTATACAATCCAGAGCGTTAAGTTCATCAGGACAATAACCTATGAATTCAAACGTTACCTTGTTGCCGTAGTCAGAGATTATTTTTTTTATGGCAGGCGTAACAAATTTCCAGTCAATTTCTTTTCCTATCGATCCAAGGAATCCGATTCTGGTTGTTCGGTGTTCGGGGAAAGACCAACGTGCAGGCAGAGATAGGCAGTATGTTGGTAAAACGCTTACTGATCGTGAATGAGCGCTAAAAGTTCCCCTTAGGAAATCGTTATAAACTCCAACCTGATTCACTTGCCCAAGAATTTTTTCCAACCCAGGAAGCGAAACTTCCTCATGAATCACAGCGCCATTTTTCACATTAATGTGAAAGTGATTGTCATCAGTTATGTACATAACCGGTATCCCTGCTTCCTGCAGGAATTTTACTGCAGCTAAATCAGCATCCTCAAAAGTGCGAAATAGTATTGCTGCATCAAATTGGGTTGGACGGCGCCGCAGAATGTCGGTTGAAAGAAGTTCAGTATACGTTATAATCCCTTGAGCCTGCGCCTGTTCAAGGGGTATTCTGAAGTAGATCCAATTGGATACATTTTCCAACCAGGATGAAAAAACCAGAAGTCGTAACCGTCTAGACATTAAAAAACCCCTCGCCTGATTCTTGTATTATCCCAGCGTTGACTAACTGGATTCGAAACTTGGCTATTTTCTAATCTTGTCCAGCCATCTCCAAAACACCCCTGACGGCTGGCTATCTGACTTGTGAGCATTGACTGAACACACTTTATGCAGTTTTAATTCCTCTTCCAGATGCGCCACAATCCGGACGAGTTCCTGTTTTTCTGAGCTTTGATCTTGGATCAACTGCTGAAGTTCAGATATCTCTTGGTTTCGCAATTCTATGATTTCAATCAGATTCCGGTTTTGTATGGCCAAGGCTTCATTTTCTTTTTCCGGGAACCCATGGGGATGGCCATCAGTTGTCACAAGATTCCTTGGTATGCCCGATTCCTTCCGTGAAGCTTCATACCCGATGGCAATGTAGTTCATGGTTATTTCCAAACACTCTACGGGCTCATTCACTAATTCAAG
>CAITZA010000006.1 GCA_903896745.1 uncultured Desulfomonile sp.
AAGCTGATCAAGCAGACCATGACGAAAAATGCCAATCTTTCTACTTTCACCTCAACCTCCTTGCTGGTTATACTTGCGATGTCAGGTTGCAATCCCCTTTCAGTTGCCAATGTTAATTACCTACTAAATTACAGTTCCATTCAAGAACAGTCAAGGAAAACATGTTCCGTCTGTTCAACATGATGAACATTTTACGGTATCTCCATTTGCCCGCATGTTCACATGCCCCATAGACCTGTCATGGTCGGAATAGTCAACCCTGTAAATTTGTATACAAAACGTTGTAGTGCGCGTTGACGGGCATATCCTGGACGATTACATTCTTGAGATTAAACTGAAGCTGCGAGGAGCGGACCAATTGTTGTATATATGAGGGTAGCGGCCAAGCGCTCGTCCATGAACCAACTGTGAGACTCCTGAGGCATTTGACAAACTTGTATCGCTGCTTAAACGCGCCTGGTTGAATTCATGACAAAATTCACTACTGAGAACTAACATTTTTTTTGGCCAGTATTTTTTGTGCAAAGGCGCAGCAAAAATGGATCGACAAAATGTTTGAATTACGGTCACATACCCATTGTCAAGCTCCAATTGAGCCTTGACAGTAACCGCAAACGCTACCCAAGCCACCTGACCTCATTTTTTAACCATATGATAATGTTGGAATTCTGTTAAAGAAGATGGCGAAATACCTGTGCTGTAGTTTAACAATTTATCTTGAAAAAATCCAATTTTAAAATTACGATCTTTTTATCATAACAATTTTCTGGAGTGAACAATATGCCCGAAAAATCCTATCTCGCTGGTAAGTCAATTCTGGCGGTGGATGACGAAGCCGATATACTAGAGTCGATCGAGGATATTCTCGAAGATTCCAGGATAGACTGTGCAGGAGACTATAGCAGCGCATCGGAAAAAATAAGAAATAATCGGTATGATTTGGTCATTCTTGATATTATGGGGGTAAATGGACTCAAACTGCTTGATGAGTCCGTTGCGCGGAATTTCCCTACGGTCATGCTTACAGCCCACGCCATGAATCCTGAGGCTCTGCTGACCGCCATCAGAAAAGGCGCAATAGCATATCTCCCAAAAGAAACCTTGCCCGATCTGGAAGAATTGCTGACCGCAATATTCAAGGCCCACGAACAGGGGGAACCTCCCTGGAAATTGTTGTTCGAACGGCTTGGAGATTTTTTTGACAAGCGTTTTGGACCTAACTGGAAAGACAAGGACAAGTCATTCTGGGCTGATTTTGACATCACCTATCAGATAGGGAAAGGCATCGAAGAACGGGTTTTGCATGACGAGCGTATTATAGGAAAAGGGATCTAAGAAGGCATATTTAATCCCTTTTGTATCTCGATACCCTGTTTGCCCGATGAAAACATGAGCATATAACTGAGTAGCCTAAAATGGATGTTCGTGATTCGTCCGGTCTGCATCCGGAACGCCGGAGAGCGGACTCACTCCTGTTTTTTTTCTGGTTTCTGGCTACGTTGATAAAACGTTCCGATTGATTCTCGTTGCAGGTTAGTCCCTATCTGCAGCGCAAATGGAGACCCCGTCATGAGAGTCGCATTCCTTGCACGGAAAAGCGGTGAGCCGGATGAAACTTCAAACCGGATTTCAGGGGAGTTGTTGGACTGTATTATCAGTGAGTTATCCCGGAGAGGGATTGATGTCCAACCAATAATGTTGGAGTCCTCCGGAAAGTTTGACTGTGCGGATGCGTCAAGTTCAGAATCGTTTGGGAAATGCGAAATTTCCTTTGGCGCTCTGCGAGATTTTTCGGCTTTTTTCGGGAATGCTGACAGCTATGATCTAATCTACAATTTCTATGGACTGGCGCCACTGTTTGTTTCCAAAAATACGCAAACTCCGATTATTACGGTTCTGAACTCATCAGTCTATCAAAGTTTGAGTAACGTTCTCGACTCTCATTTTCCGGCAGGCATTTTCTTGTGGTATCGTTTCAACGGTGCGTCAGAAGGCTTGGCGCCCGGGGATGAGGTCTGCCTGAGGCCCGGACAGGAGTCTACCTGGCCCGAGGCTATGGCCAATCATCTGCTGGATGCCGGCAATCATCTGTTGGAGCGGTTGAAGAGAGAGGACCACAGGCCTTGGGGATACTATGTGGTGTTATCTGATCTCGATGATCATAAGGTGAAAAGAATAGTAGTTTATCCTGGAAAAAGGCTTAGCCTGCAGAGTCACAGGAGAAGGTCGGAACATTGGCTGATTGTCAGTGGACATGGGACAGTCACACTTGATTCAAGGGAAGTCAGACTCGGCCCTGGTGAATCTGTAGATATTCCGGTTGGGACGAGGCACAGGATCAGCAACCATAGCGATTTGCCCGTGGTGTTTGTCGAAATTCAGACTGGCGATTATTTTGGTGAAGATGATATCGAGCGCTATGAAGATGATTTCGGTCGTGTCTGAAGCGCCACATTCAATCACGAAGTCACAGATTCACGCATCCACAATTTCTTGTGATTTATCCGATCTTTTCTGATTCCGCACGGGTCGTTGGAACAAACTGTACATTCAGGGTCTTCGCAAGGGTCCAAATGGACGAATATCTCGGTTCCTTGTCCAAAGTGATGGTCAAAAAAGGTCTCGAGCTGCTTGACTTCAGAATGAGCCATCTCCAGGCTTAAATCCCGAGGCAATATGAGGTGGAAATCAATGAATACCCGCTGTCCGGATCGCCATGCGCGAAGCTGATGCAAGTCGATCCACGTATCTTTTCTATATGCTGTTAGCACATCGCAAATATTTTCGAGCAACAATTCGTCAGACGCGTCCATCAACCCGCTGAAAGCTCTTTTTATAAGAAAAAAACCGGAAACGATAATGTTGGCGCCAACCAGACAGGCAATCAGGCCGTCAACAAACCAGTAGCCGCTGAGCATAACTAGGAACAGACCTATGATGACGCCTCCGGAAGTATAGACATCCGTAATGATATGCTTGCCATGCGCAAAAACCGCGTCAGATCCTATTTTTCGTCCCATTCGTATAAGGCAATACCCAAGGATTCCGTTTATAACACTGACCCCGGACATCAGCGCCAATCCGGTGTCCAGTCGCGGCAGTTCTTCAGGGGCAAAAACCTTTGACAGCCCCTGATGAAATATGGATATTGCCGCCAGAATGATTAAGGCGCCCTCGAATCCGACTGAAAAATATTCGATTTTCCCGTGTCCATAGGGATGAGAAGGGTCTGGAGGTTTTGCCGAAAGTATGACGCTACCCAGAGAGAAGGCAGCGGCCACTACATTAATGATGGACTCAAGGGCATCCGAGAGTATCGCTGAAGAGGATGTAATATAATAGGCAAGGAACTTTGCGCACATGATAGCGGCGCTAAGTATCAAGGAAACAACAAGAATTTGTTTTCCGGCCCCAAGCCCTTTCAAGCTCACCCCTCGAACTTCGGGTGTTTTGCGCTCATCGATCTTGAGGCCGTTTTTCACAACATTAATCGCCTTCAGGTAGAATGGATTGAATGCTTCTTGCCATATCCCTTATATGGCGTTTTATGGATTGAATGGATTCAAGAATGTCGAGATACAGGGAAGAAGCCTTCGGCGCAGTAGAGCCTTCCAGCAACCGGTCCACATGGTTTAGCTGCATTTCCTGGCATTTCTGGTCAAGCGCTTCGGACTGGGATATGACATGCCGTATCAAATGCTGGTTTGGAGCGATGATAATATCGCGCAAATCTTTCAGCAAATCCTGGACGGACTGAAGAACATCGCCTATTTCCTGAACGTTTTTATCACTCAATGGGATAGAATCACGGGTCTTGATCTTGCAGCAATTCAAAATGCTTTCCAGGTAATCGCCAATTCTCTCGAGCTGGCCAGGAAATAGTATAATAGCTCGGCACATCTCCGGATAGTCTGTTATTGCGCACGCAAGATTGCCTGTAAGAACCTTTTCCTGCTGGTGAACTTCGTCAGCAAGGATGTCGCAACCCTTTATCTCATCAGCGCATTCACTGATAAAGCCGGCTCGAACCAACCGGGCCATCTCCACAAGCTTGCTTAGCATCACCAGAAGACCCTCTTCCAATGTCAATGACTCTGATACCGGGTGTTGATATAATTCTTCGAGTTTTATCGCCTCGGAGTCGAGTTTAGGACTAATCATTCGAATTGGATTAAAAAAAACGCGCTTGTCTTTCATCTGGTCAGACCTCCTAAAAACTTAATTACATCCTTATGCCATGAACTTTTCTATAAAAAAATGAAATTCCAGCTCAGGAGCCCAGGGAATAAAGAGCGCTGGTGGCTAACCGGAAATTCCGGAACCAAAGCGTTTTGAAAACCTCATTCATGCCTGGGGCGCCTTTTGGTGAAAGGGGAACCGGAAATCTTGGCTATCATACAGCATATTCAATAACAAAATATGAGAATTGTGACAAGTTATTAACTCATGGCGAACCAGACATAGTTGGCAAACTGATTTCCCAATCTATAAATTTACGAGCGCGGGATGACGGGTCAGGCAATATGGATGCAATTTAGAATACAGGGAAGCATGAGGTTGGATAAAAAGCAAAGTAGGGACGCTTGGGTGAGGCGTCCCTACGACGGACGATGCGTCTGGCTTGGGTAACGCACCGGGGGGAAGCAGGAAAGTATGAAATGAAACTAGGCGTTGACATCGGACGACAATCTAATGAGCAAGTAGCGTGCCATAATTGCTCAAACATCAACCACAGCTACTAATCGGGATGTATGAGAGATTTCTGACCCCTTTTAGAACGAGATTCAGCTATCTTTATTGAAGGCTATCTGTCAAATTTCTTGACACTATGTAAAGCAGCAGCGTCAAGATTTTTTTAGGCTGGAATAGGCAATTCTGTTAATGTAAAGAATAGCTATAACCATAATTGATTTTTGTAAGGAAAAGCTGTTGAGAGCGCTTATTTATGATGGAAATCTTCGATTCGGAAATATCGACACCCCCACTCCTAAAGATGGAGAATCGCTGATAAGGGTTATTCTGGCTGGTATCTGCATGACCGACATGGAGATTGTCAGAGGTTACATGAATTTCCATGGGGTTCTGGGTCATGAGTTTGTCGGTCTTGTCGAGCATTCGCAGAATAGAAACCTTATTGGCAAAAGGGTAGTGGGAGATATTAACGTAGGCTGTGGGAAATGTGATTTATGTCGGGGCGGCCTGGAAAGACATTGCAACAGTCGGTCCGTCCTCGGAATAGTGTCCAGAAGTGGCGCATTTGCTGAATACCTGACTCTTCCGGAGTCCAATTTGCATATTGTTCCGGACAATGTGTCAGACCAGGCAGCGGTTTTTGTAGAGCCGTTGGCGGCCGCGCTGGAAATTTTGGAACAGATCCATGTCCAGCCCCAGACGAGGGTTTTGATAATAGGCGACGGAAGGCTGGGGTTGTTGATATGCATGATTCTTCGGCTCACTGGATGCTCAATTACAGTAATTGGCAAGCACTCCAACAAGCTCGAAATGTTCCGGCGATATTCGGCGAGGACTGCCTTGCTGGATGACGCCATTAAAGTTGACCATAAGTTCGATTTGGTGGTAGAGGCTTCCGGTAATCCGTCTGGATGGGATACCGCCATAGGGCTTGTGAAACCTCGAGGCGTAATAGCCCTGAAAAGCACGTATCACGGAAATCTGAGTTTTAATCCAGCCCCTCTGGTCATCAATGAAATAAGCGTAGTCGGATCGAGATGCGGGCAGTTTGATCCGGCTCTGCGTCTTCTGCAGTCTGGGCTCGTTGATCCCCTACCGCTGGTTTCCAAAATTTATTCATTGAGTGATTCCATAAGAGCCTTCGATCATGCAGGCTCTTCGGAAGTACTAAAAATATTGATTAGAATGTAACGGTCTCACAAATGTGTGTTTGAAAAAATCGAAAGGCAAAAACATAATACACAACAAATTACTTTAAATTTAGTATATCAGAGCTGAAAAGTCATTAATGAGGCGAATATGATCCGGCAAATACCACAGGCCGTGATCTCTCGCGCAATAGCCAGGCATTTGCCCGAAGCTACCGCAAGGTGGTAAAAAGTCTAACGTCGGAGCGTATTCGTGAAATAATGGCCTGAGCCTTTCGTCAATGGTTAAATGTTAACTGGTTGAAAATTAATCGATCAACCAACTGATCCGTAATAAAGAATTTTAGGTTATGGATAAATACAAATCGCCACCAATACAGAAAACCAGCCTGTTTCAGTCACTGGCGCCTATAGTAATTGTTTTTGCGGCCTTGATGGTTACGACCGGATATTTGATGCTAAAGCTTTATATGACAACAGCCCTTCTTGTTGAAACTACAAAGAAATCTTTCATTCAGGAAACCAAAAGCAAAAGCGAATTACTGGATGAGTTTTTTGATCAAAGACAGAATGACGTTGAATCATTATCCTCTTCCAGTGTTTTTTCGGGATATTATCATTCAAAAGCGCTTGGTATGTCT
>CAITZA010000007.1 GCA_903896745.1 uncultured Desulfomonile sp.
ATATTGGTCTGATCTACGATAACCTTGGTCAATACAGCAAGGCCCTGGAGTATTACGAGAAGTCTCTCACGATAAGCCAGAAGATAGGCGACGTCAAGGTCGAAGGGACAACGCTGAACAATATTGGGGCGGTCTTCTACGTCTTTGGTCAATACGGCAAGGCGCTGGAATACTACGAGAAGTCTCTCACGATAAGCCGGAAGATAGGCGATGTTAAGGTCGAAGGGATAACTCTGAGCGCTATTGGGCTGGTCTACGATAACCTTGGTCAATACAGCAAGGCGCTGGAATACTACGAGAAGTCCCTTGAAAGTAAGAAGAGGACAGGCAACATCAGAGGTGAAGGGATTACCCTGAACAATATTGGGCTAATCTACGATAATCTTGGCCAATACAGCAAGGCGCTGGAGTACTACGGTAAGTCCCGTGAAATTAAAAAGAAGATAGGAGATGTTGCGGGGGAAGGGAGGACCCTTAACAATATTGGGACTGTTTACAAAGGCCTTGGTCAATACAGCAAAGCCCTGGAGTATTACGAGAAGTCCCTTGAAATTAAGAAGAAGATAGGCGACGTTAAGGGCGAAGGGCTAACTCTGACCAATATTGGGTCAATCTACGCTCAACAGGGTAAATACAACGACGCTGTAAGACTAGCCAATGAATCTCTGGCAATTGAGAAGAAAATAGGAGTCCCCACAAAAAGAACAATAGACCTAATTGCGAACTACTATCTGGACGATGGCGACTTTGCCAAAGCCGAACCATTAATTGGAGAAACAAGATACGATTCTACACTTGGCAGGTTGGCTCTATCAAAAGCCGATTATCCTTCAGCCATAACGTATTACACAAAAGACGCCGAGTTGGCCGAGAAAAGCGGTAACTCCGATTCGCTCTCTAGAAGCTTCACAGGACTTGGCGCAGCATACGAAGCTACAGGGGAATATACAAAAGCGGAACTTTACTACGAAAAAGCTGTTAAGGTCATTGAAGATATTAGAAGCGGACTCAACTCCTCCGAGCGAAGGAATTTCTTTGAGGTAAAGAATTCAGGCTTTCAGCGCTCTGACCCGGCGAAGGGGTTGACCAGAGTCCGAATGAAGATGAACAACCCCAATGGCAGTATAGCCCCAAGTGAGCTCACCAAGGCCCGCTCATTCTCGGACCATCTATCATTAACAAACACCTCCGCTGCTACCGGCCTTCCAACAAAACTCTACGAAGAAGAACAATCTCTGGTAAATCGACTGGCTGCCGTTAAAAAGGACTTCCAGAAAACGGATAGAGAGAAGTTCCCCGACAAGTATAATAACCTAAAGAAAGCTTCCGAAGAAGCAGAAGATAATCGCAACTCATTCGTTGAAAAACTTTGGAAGCAATACCCGGCTTACGCCGCTGTCAAGTACCCAAAGCCAATGTCTCTGAAGGATGCCGCCTTAAATACTGGTGAGTATGCGTTGATATACGATGTATCAAATCAGGGGATAGCAGTTAGGCTTTGTGTCGATAAACAGGTCATTAAATCGTTCTTCGTGGGGATGAAGAAAGAAGACCTCGAGAAGGATGTTCATAGGTTTCGCGATCCTATCCAGAAACTAAAGTTTGAAGAATTTAACGTTGATCTTGCCAACTCACTCTTCAACCTGTTGTTCAGGGATATTCTCAATGATGTTCCAAAAGGAACTCCCGTTATAATCATTCCTGATGGTGTTCTTGCGACATTACCTTTCGAGGCTCTCGTAACCGATGGGACTGCAAAGTGGGATGAGGGGATCAAGAATCATCCATATCCGGAAGGACTAACGTACCTTGTGGATAAACATCCAATTAGCTATTACCAGTCACTCACAGCCTTGACTCTGGCTAGGACCTTCGGGGTAAAGGAATCCATATCAAAGAACATGCTGGTTCTCGCTGACCCGGTCTTCTCCCTAAAGGATTCAAGGGCTCAACAGGTCACCCAGACAAAAGTTGCTGATCCCGATAAAAAGTTCAACATGGGCCTGATGAGAGCTATAGAAGAAGACGATGAAAATAATTTCACCATGAACCGCCTACCAAAGACACTGTCACTGGCGGAAGGCCTTCAGAAGATTTACGGGAATGACTGTATGGCTCTTACTGGACTCCGAGCCAACAAATCTGATTTCATGTCTAAAATCGCCCCCCAAATAGATACTTATAGCAATGTAGTTTTTGCTACTCATGGAGTCATGTCCACTAAGATTCCGGGATTAATGGAACCGTTCCTCGCTTTAACCATGGCCCCACCCGGCACGGACGGTTTCCTGAAGATGTCGGATATCCTTTCCCTTAAAATGAATGCGGATATTGTAGCTCTCACTGCATGTCAGACGGGATTGGGTAAGGACGTTTCAGGTGAAGGCGTGATGAGTATGGGGCGAGCTTTTCAGTATGCCGGAGCAAAGTCTGTTTTAATGACACTGTGGGAGGTTGAGGAAGCCTCTGCTATAAAATTGACTGAGCGATTCTTTCACTATCGGAAGGATGGAAAGGGCAAACTACAAGCTCTTCAATCGGCCAGAGATGATATTAAAATAGAAGGATATAAGCATCCGTATTTCTGGTCAGGATTTATACTGGTAGGAGAAACCAATTGAATTTAATGAAACATTTACTTATGGGCATCTCTAAAAATTGATTGCTTTTTAAGCCGACAGTCTTCGCGACTTGTTCAGTCTGTGCTATAGGGAGAGTATATCAAGCACGGAGGACAAACAAAATGCCTATTCGACTTCAACCTGGTTTTTTTGATATTCATCAGCGTACAGTGAAGCTGACAGAGATGGGTGACCCTTTGGTTGCGTTGAATGGGCTCATTGATTGGGAGGCGTTTCGACCCTGTTTGAATGTTGTTTATGATAAACCTCGCAAGAGTAATGCGGGAGCAAAGCCGATTGATGCGCTTCTAATGTTCAAGATTCTAGTGCTTCAGCAGCTAAATAACCTGTCAGATGACCGGATTGAATATCAGATAAGGGACAGACTGTCATTCATGAGATTTTTGGGGTTACAGATTGAGAGCAGGGTTCCGGACGCCAAAACGATATGGCTTTTCCGTGAACGCCTTAAAGAACTCAATCTTGTTGAAGAGTTGTTTGCGAAGTTTCATGAGCAGTTGGCGGCGCAGGGATATGTGGCCAAGGCTGGCCAAATGATAGACGCTACGTTTGTTGAAGCGCCGCGTCAGCGCAACAACCGAGACGAAAACTCCTCCATTAAATCCGGGGAAATACCTCAGGAGTGGTTCAATACCCCCAACAAGCTTCTTCAAAAAGATACTGACGCACGTTGGACAAAGAAGCATCAAGAGAAACATTACGGCTACAAAAACCATATCAACGCCGACCAAACCAACAAATTGGTTCAGATCTTCGTTGTAAGCAATGCGGCTGTCCATGACAGCCAGGTATTTGAAGAACTTCTTGACCAGACAATTGACCCTAAAGGTAAAAAGCGCCCGATATACGCAGACAGCGCATATCGTTCCAAAGACCAGGAAGAGAGTCTAGCCGGCAATGGTTTTGAAAGTCATATCCATGAAAAAGGGGCTCGTAACCATCCTCTTACGGATGAACAAAAGGCGTCAAATCGTATCAAGTCAAAGACTCGGGCTCGGGTGGAACACGTATTTGGTGCTCAGCACGCAATGGGAGGCCAGATTATTCGTACGATTGGCATAGCTCGGGCAAGGGTCAAGATTGGCATGATGAACCTTGTTTACAACATGAGGCGCTTGGTCCAATTGGTTAAGCATGACGCCACAAAGGCTATTCCGCAACTAGACTCCACTGGGACAGTTGCGTCCTTAGTAGCGTGAACGGCTAAGATCAGTCCGAAAAATATGATTTATAAATGTGTGATGTTGAAAATTCTAATCACATTACGCTGAATTCTGGACTTTCAGGGAATCCAAAGGTTGAAAAAGTGATTTTTAGAGGTTCCCTACATTAATTATGGTCCTGAAAAAAAGAAATTGTTTACTGCCTTGCTATGGACCAACCCAAGAGTTAGTGTCATGAGACGTCTGTTCCCACACTTATCCCAAGGGAATTGGTAGCGGCTATAGTGTGACGCTGAACGTTTTGGACCAATAGGGCCCCGGTAGGACAGACCAATTTCTGGTCTACACCTTTCTTAACCAATCAGCGATAGCATTTCTTTTTTCCAATGAAAAATCCCTGTAAACCTGTTCGCGCAGCCACCGGAGCGACTTCGTCTTTAACTTATTCCGCATAAGCTCTTCAGCTTCCTGTATCACCGTCTTTATCAAGCAGGGACACTTGTCTGTGAATATACTGGGATCGTTAACGAAAATGTTTTTCTTGCGAATTTCTATACAACTAAACAAAGGGGAAGTTCCCTCTATTGCCTCAATAATGTCCCAGAAGGAAATATTTTCCGCTCCCTTTGCCAACTGGTACCCGCCATTAACACCTGGAATGGAACTGACTATCCCCGCTTTTCTCAGTTTTGAAAAAATCTTGGACAGATACGTCTCTGAAATTCCGTGTAATTTAGACATGTCCTTGATCCCAATAGTTTTGTGCTCAGGTAGATCGACCATGTAAAAAAGTGAATGAAACGCATATTCTACCCCAATACTGTATTGCATCTCTTGCCTCCTCCCATGAATGCCAATATTTCGGTTGCCTGGGTTTATCAAAACAAAGATTGACTTTTTCAGGCTCCTTGCATATAGATAACATGGATAGGCGATGTCCACAAATTAAACATGTAAGGAGAAGATTGAGCATGTTCAAAGAGAAGTTTTTGGAAGTAATCGGGAAGGAAGGGGTTGTCTCTATCGTCTCATGCGCTGACAATGAGGCGCATGTTGTAAACACTTGGAACTCCTACCTTGTAAAACCTGATGATAGTAGGCTCTTAATCCCTGCCTGGTTAATGAAAAAGACCGAGAAAAAAACGCTTAAGAATAACAAAGTATTACTCACTGTCGGTAGCAAAGAGGTGATAGGGGCCAGTGGCCGCCCTGGCGCTGGTTTTCTTATTGAAGGGACGGCCAAATTTATATCTTCAGGTCCAGAATATGACATGATGAAAGCTAAATTCTCTTTCTTGACCCGTGTTCTCGAAGTCACAGTAACTTCAGTGAGACAAACATTATAAGGTCAAAACCGAAATCTTTTCAATCTCGGGCTGGTTTGCCTAAACACTTGGCTTTTCTTCGAGGCATGATACAGAAGGCTGGTCGACATGCCTTGCCCTCATTCCAAGACTCTTTCAAATCCCGGAAGGATCAAGCATGTCCTCATTTATTTTTCAACTACACGTACGCGAATGCCGGATGAACCACTTTAGCTAAAAATAGAACATGATACTGAACACTTGGAGTGCTTAATGGAAAACACCAATCCTTTCATCGGAACATGGAAACTCATTTCCTGGGAGAACACCGACTCGGACGGAGTGGTGACATATACCTACGGAAAATACCCGGTCGGTTATCTTATCTACACCGAGGATGGCTTCATGGCCGCTGAGATCATGGACCCCAACAGGCAGCAGCACGATCCCGACCTCCCACTGCAAGCGGCTTTCGCCCAGATCCTTCCCGAAGATGACCGCGTGGCGGCATACAGCACTTACCTGTCCTACTGTGGCACGTACTCCTATTCCATCGAGGACGGGATGATGATCCACCATGTCAAAGCCGGGTTAATCCCCTCCTGGGCTGGAAACGATCAGTCCCGCCAATTCAAGCTTGAAAACAGCAAACTGTACCTGGGCGGAAAAGGAGCCGAACTCATATGGGAGCGGGCAGTACGCCATGCATGAGTTCAGAGAACTGGCAAAAAATGTTTATGCATTCGTACAGCCAGCTCTCATCTGGTACAGCGCTGCCGGGGTGATAGTTGGTGAGCGGGATGTCATTGTAGTCGATAGCCTTACTAATGAGACCATGACGGAGTCTTTGCTTGAACATATCCGGAATGTCACGGACAAGCCTGTCAGGTTCCTGATTAACACCCACTCGCATCCGGACCACGTCTACACCAACCACCTCTTTCCTTCGGCAACTGTAATATGTTCGGAAGAATGCAGAGAAAAGACCCGCGAATTTCAGTTGAATCAGGCCCTTCATGATGAGACGTTCGCCAGACTTTTCCCTGATGTGAATTTTGCCGGAGGGCGCTACACGGTGCAGGACATGACATTTAACGGCGCTATGAGCATCTACCGGTACAATCGGGAAATCCAGGCCATAGAGCTGGGTCCTGGCCACTCCGAATCAGATGTCGTCGTTTATCTGCCCGAGGATGGAATAGTATTCTGCGGGGACCTTTTTATGAACGGTCTTGCCCCTATGCCCGGCGAAGGCTTTGCTTCTGCTGCCATTGCCAACATCAGAAAGCTGGAGGATCTGTCAGCCGATATTTATGTGGGCGGACACGGCGCCCCGGGTTCAAAATCCGATATCGAGGAACAGAGAACCCTTCTTGAGTCTCTGACTACTCGTTCGCGCCAGTGCTATGATCGCGGGATGAGCTATGACGAAGCTATCGAAACCTTCGAAAACGACAAACTGCCAGTTGAATTCGCCAGGCCAGCCGTCCTGAGCATTTATAGCGAACTTGAAGGGCAATTACCCGCCAGCAGAACTCCGGCAGACACCAGCCATATGCTGGTCATGAGCCAGCTTGCCCGCCGTGCCGAAATGCTTTACAGAAAATCAAATCCATGAAAGGTCTTAACGGCAATCAGGAGCCAAGCTCTGGTTAGTATTGCAAGGAGGAATGGATGAATAGCACCGAAAGCAAAATAGACATTCACGTGGATTACCTGCCTAAAGCCTATCGAGGAGGGCTGCTCAAGAATCCAGGGGAGAACCCGGACAGATTTCCAACTCTGGACTGGAATCCGGAAGCGCATCTTGGGTTCATGGATGCAATGCATATCGCAACTTCCATGATCTCGGACTCGTCGCCGCATCTGAGCCTCGTCGATAACCCCTGCGTCGGGAACATCGGCCGCCAGGCCAATGAGGAAGCCTCCAATCTTGCGGTAAAATATCCGGGAAGGTTCGGCCTGCTGGCGTCTCTGACTCTGCCCGATGAAACCGGCAGCATTGCCGAAATAGATTATGCTCTGGATGCGCTGCATTTAGATGGCTTTACCTTTGTCTCCTGAAATCAGCTTGGACGAAAAAATATTGTCATTGGAGATGGAATAATGTCGTTACGAATCATTTGCACTGAGGCTCATTATTTCGAAGCAGAGTGGGCTAAGGCATCCGTTCCAACTCTGGCCAGGATTGCACCTTATATCACTGATCTGGGAAGTAGGACTGAGGATAATCCTGATGCTTATAAAGATAATCGTCCGCATCTCCAGGGTGCAAAGTGTGCGATTGAACTGGGTAGTGCATCTATCGAAAGCCGTATCGAGAAGATGGATGCAAACGGCATCGACACCCAGGTCCTGTCTATTGCGCAGCCCATTCAGGAAATGCCGGTCAATGAAGCTGTCGATTTGTCCCGCAGGATTAATGACCGCTTTGCTGAGATAGCTCAAAAATACCCGCGCAGGTTTGCCGGCTTCTTCACGCTTCCATGGCAGAATACAAGCGCTGCCGTGCAAGAGGCCGAACGGGCCGTGGCGAGACTCGGGCTGAACGCGACACAACTACTCGGACGTGCCGGTGAACACACCATGATCGATGATCCGCAGTTTGATTCAATTCTTGCCAAGCTGGAAGAGCTTGATGCTCCAATTTACCTCCACCCGGGCCCGCCTTTGCGAGAGGTCCAGCAATCATACTACTCAGGCTTCAATAAGGATGTAACTGCGCGATTCTCACTACACGGCTATGGATGGCATAACGAATCCGGTATCCAGATGATCCGCCTTATCCTCTCAGGAACTCTTGACAGATATCCCAAGCTCAAGATTATCAGCGGCCACTGGGGCGAGATGGTGCCGTTCTTTCTTAACCGAATGGATGACATGATGCCGATGGAAGTGACTGGCTTAAGGCGCACCATAAGCCAGACCTATCGTGATCAGGTTTATGTAACACCGAGCGGAATGTTCTACACACCTAATGTCCTCTTCTGCAAAGAGGTAATGGGGATTGGAAAGTTATTGTTTTCAATGGATTACCCTTACATCACCATGACAGGGGCACGTACATGGCTGGAAAATCTGCCGGTTTCAGATGAAGACCGGGGCGCATTCGCCCATCTCAACGCTGAAAAACTGCTAAAGCTTCCATGATGATCCCCGCAAGTTTCAGGTACAGGATCTAAACTTTCGCAGCGGATTGAGTCATGAAAAAACCAGCTAAACCAGTAAATTAAGCTCGCGAATGGGCGTCTACTGTGTTACTATGGTTGGGTTTCTTGTCCTCCGCAGAAGAAATTGCAGGATCAGCTCCTCCCGATGTTTTGAGCATCTCACGACAATCCATGGTTTAAACTCCTTTTTTTAGCTCCAAGGCACTCCGCAGTGTGGCTGTGATTTCAAGGCGCTAAGGAGTCACTATGTTGAAATCGCCTGTAAAAACGTCCAACAAGCTAAAGAACTTGGCGATACTCAGAGTCTCGCCCAGGATAGTGATGCGGCCTGCCTGGATCTCATCCTCTATTGTCGTCTGCCCTAAGGTAATAGCATCAAAGCCGGCGCGAGTGAGGGTGATGGTGGCGTCGGCATCCGGGGCCTGTTTACCGGCCACGTAGGTCAGGGCGCAGTTCTCCAGGGTCAGGACATATTTAGCGTTCACATCAGTGAAATTCCAGTTCAACAAGAGGGTCTTGCCATCGGCCTTGGGTCCGTTAAGCCGAATGCCCATGTAGTCGAATATCATCGGCAGGGTCAACGAGGTCAATACGTCCGCACTCGCTGCGGTTGGAAGTCTGGGAACTCCGTGCCGCAGTTCGTGGGCCGCTGTCAGATAGTTGTTCCTCCATGTAGATGCTTCAGCCTGGTATCCTAATTGCTCCAGCGTGTCGGCTTGAAGTTCTCGGGCTTCATTGTTTTCCGGATCGGCAAAGACCACTTGGTTGACAACCTGGGCAACCCAGCGGTATTCTCCCTTGCTAAAGTCCTCACGGGCCTTGGTCAACACCTTCTCCGGCCCACCCATGTATTCAACATATTTCTGCGCTGACTCGACCGGGGGCAGGGGGTTCAGGTTGGCTGGGTTCATGTCGTACCAGCCGATATACTTCTGATAGACGGCTTTGGAGTCATGGTTGCAGGAGCCGTAGTAGCCCCGCAAGTACCACCGGCGGGCAAGGCTGGGAGGTGGTTGGAGCATCGGGCCTATCTCACCCATCACATAGCCGTGGTTGGCCAGACGCAGAGTCTGGTCATGGATGTATTTGTACATGTCGCGCTGGTCTTTGAGGAACTCGATGCAACGGTCGTGACCCCATACTGGCCAATGGTGCTGGGCGATCAGAGTCTCAATCTGGTTGCCGTATATTTCAATCGCCTCGTTGAGGTACTGCGACCATTTGTGAGCGTCGCGGACCTGCGCCCCTCGAAGGGTCAAGACGTTGTGAAGCGTGTGGCAGGCCAGTTCTGCCGAATTGAACACCTTGAACTGCGGAAAGAAGATCATCATTTCGGTCGGGGCCTCGGTGTCCGGGACCATGTGAAAGACCATCTCCACACCGTCAATTAGTCGCCTCTCACCGGTCTTGTAGATATTGTCCGTCGGAGGGATTAGGGTGACGCTACCCATAGATATGGCCTTGCCTAGTCCCGCATCCACCTGGCCGCGTTCGCCCCGAGGTAACGCTATACCATACCAGTAGTGTGACCGTCGGCTCATGGCCGTACCAGCCGTGACATTCTCACTGATGGCAGCCTCCAGAAATCCCTCTGGAGCCAGGATATCGACCCTTCCCGCTTGCACGTCGGCTGGATCGAGCACTCCTTTAACTCCGGCCCAATGATCCAGGTGGCTGTGCGTGTAGATCATCGCAACCACCGGGCGGTCCCCCCGATGCTCCTTGTATAGGCCAAATGCCGCTCGGGCGGTCTCCACCGAAGTGAGCGGATCAATGACGATGACACCCTTCTCGCCCTCTATGATGGTCATGTTTGAGACGTCCAGGCCTCGAACTTGGTATACTCTATCCACGACTTTGAAAAGCCCCGCGGCCATGTTGAGCCGGGCCATCCGCCATAGGCTGGGATTCACAGTGGCGGGGGGCTCGTTTTTCCCTTCGGGGAGGTCGGGCGATACACCCAGAAAGCCGTAGGCGTTCAAGTCCCAGGCTAGCTCCTCATTGGTAGAATTAACGAAGCCTCCCGGAAGCGCTGCTATGAGTCCACGATGGGCGTCCCAGAAATCCTCTTGGTCGGCAAAATCCAGCTCTTTTAGTATTGCGGAGTTGATTCCCTTCGTTACTGGGGACGCATCCTTCGGCTCTTTCGTCTGAACCGTGCTCAGAATTTTCATCTATCTGACTCCTTTCAGTGTCCCGTTTTTAGTATCGATCCTAAACTTTTATAGCTGCTGAAGAGGGTGAAAAGCTAACTAAAACGATAGCATAGGCTCGACAGAGGATGCCCGATGTGTCAGTATTGGCAGAAAAAGACACATAGGGGGATCTACAAAAACTAGAGTTAACCCATTTGAGTCAAAGGATCAAGACATTAGAGGTCGGATTGGCGCTGTCACGAATCGGTTTAGGTGATACGCTTCCAAACCCAGTCTGGTATTGACAAAAAAGACACAAATTAGGGCTTTGAGCTAAAAGAAATTGATGAATTTGCAGCTAAGTTTTTGGTCTGTTTCCCAAGATCTCTACCGCCACAGTGCAGAGTAGCAACAACAAATTTGTGTCGCTCCAACAATGGGAGCCAAGTGAAGAGAAGGTGATTAATTAAGGAATGAGCCGTTGTAGTTAACTTATCATTCTCGCGGGACGCTGCGGGAAGTGAGGAGTATCTCTCCTTAATCGGAATAAGGACAGGCATCTTTCGGGAGCCTGTCCTGTAATTTTCTAATCGTCTCCGGTCAGCCTGTGATGGAACCCAGAATTGCCGGCTGGGGCGTCTCGTTCTGGCTAACATTTGACCGACTCACCTTTTACACATCTTCAAGGTCTCTATGAATTCTGACGTACCTGTCACGATTCTTGCCAGTTCGATCTTCGTCGCGCTTCAGAGTGATGTTCCAGGCGCCTAAAACCTTGGCGATATTCTCCAGTTCTCTCCCTAGCTGGGCCGCCCCCTTGGGGAAATCTGTCATGTCAATCCTGTTCTTTTGAGCGACATATTCAAGTTCGCCAAGTAGCTCTGATACACTGCCTACGCACATCTGGAACGTGGTCCCCTTGTGTCTGATTCTCCACAAATTAGGATGTTCTGTCAGCTTAACTACGGATTGGCAGACCGACACGACACTTGCCACGTAGTGGCCACCTCTATTCTTGAGTTTCTCCAACATTTGCAGGCCGTCTTCTCTTGAAAATCCGAGAGCCATCCCCACAGCTATGAAAACACGTGCCCAATCACGGAACCGAGTCAAATCAGGGGGAATGCTTTCAACCTCAGGGAGAATTTTGACAGCTTTACTCAAGGTGGTTAGCATGCCGCCAAGGATGCTCGGCCTGTCATTTTCAAATTCCCTCAGAAGGTCGCTCTGATCTTTTTCATCGTCTATTTTTTCAGTCTTCATCAACAGACATCGGCTCAGGAGGTCTGGCTTTGAGAATGGTACCACCAGACCATTCACTATAGCAGGTCTTCGAAAGGAAATACGAGCTGCTTCGAAGTTTGTGAACAGCCGGCGTTCCCTGTGAGTGAAACCGGTGACTCAGCCACTGAATACTGCCTGACACTGCTTTGGGACTATCTCGTTCGCGTTGTCGAATGCTGGAAGACAAGCTTCGGACAAGTTGATTATCAGATCCTTCCTGTCGTAGGGCATATCTCCCACTGGTCCATTTTGGGGATCTATAATGTCGCGCAAAATACGCGTAACGTTACTCTTGCCGGATGAATGCGGTCCAAAAATTACCAGGATTGGGCGTTCGTATTCAATAAACGGAACCATGGCGGCATATATCTGAAAAATGATTTTGTCAATCTCATCATTAAACGGCAGAAACCGTAGCAATTTATTGAAATCCCCGTCAGTATCAGGGTCTGGGGAAGGCGCAAGATCTGGAGTCCTGAAGAATGGGAAACTTTCAACACTTGCTTTATCCCAACCACCGCCATCGACTTGAATCAAAGTGGGATTGGCGTCCGCTGTTGTCCGCTCTTTTTGCGGACAAGATTGACAATATTTTCGTTGTTTGTCTATTTTTTGTGGCGATTGTGGGAACGGCCTTTGCGTATTTAAGGAAC
>CAITZA010000008.1 GCA_903896745.1 uncultured Desulfomonile sp.
TACCCCCCCAGGGAAAAAATAGTTTATAGACCCCTTTTTAGGGGTTATATATGTTTTGCCCTGCATAAGGACAAGCATATCCTTCTGTATGACTCACACGACTTTGTCCGCATAATCGGGGTACCGAATCAGGAGCAGTTTGTCAGGGAACTCCAATCGGTGGCCATTGCTCTACATGTTGGGAAGGATCTTTTTGTACGCTCAGGCCTGGCCAGGGGCCGTAAAGTCATTGTTGGAACCGGGCCATTCAAGGGAATTGAGGGTGTTGTGACAAGACATTCCAAGAAGGGGCAGATTGCAATATCCGTTGAAATGTTCAACCGTACGGTAGTAATAAATCTGGATGAATTTACAAATCTGGAACCTTTAGACTAAATAGCGTGATCTTTTCATACTATAGAGAAAAAAAGGCGCAACGCCCAGGAGCAGGCCATGAAAATCCTTGTAACAGCGAATCTTCCTGAAGAATGCCTAAGGCCTCTTGAAAAAGGATACAAAGTTACCCTAAATCGCGCAAATCATCCTATTCCTCGCTTTGAACTACTGGCAAAAATATTCGACAAGGATGGGCTCCTCTGCATGATCAGCGATCGCATCGACGAAGAGGCGCTTTCCAAGGCCCGCAATCTCAAGATGATAGCCAACTGTGGCGTAGGATACGACAATATTGATGTCCAGGCAGCTACGGCGCGGGGAATCAAGGTTTCCAATACTCCTGATGTTGTGACCAATTCAACGGCGGATCTGACTTTTTCGTTGTTAATGGCTTGCGCTCGACGGATTGTGGAGGCTGACAGGATCGTACGCGCCGGAGAATTTGGATCATGGATACCTTTCGGTTTTTTGGGGACCGAGGTGTCGGGCAAGATCCTAGGCATAGTGGGTATGGGCTCGATCGGGAAGGCGGTAGCCAGGCGCGCCAAGGGTTTCAACATGCCAGTCCTCTATTTCAAGCGGCGCAGATTGACTGAAGCTGAAGAACAGGAGCTTAACGCCACTTTTGTTGATCTGCCAACATTGTTAAAACAGTCGGATTTCGTGTCGTTACACGTTGACCTGAACGAGGAAACCCGTGGTCTTATCGGCAAGGATGAGCTCTATATGATGAAGCCCTCATCTTATCTGATAAATGTCGCAAGGGGTCCTGTTCTGGACGAGAAAGCGCTTGTGGAAGCCTTGAGAGATGGTGTCATAAAAGGCGCCGGGCTAGATGTTTATGAAAAAGAGCCAAAACTGACACCGGGATTGGCCGAACTAAAAAATGTTGTCCTGCTGCCTCACATAGGAACGGCAACTATCGAAACCCGCATGGCAATGGCGGACATGGCTGTGAGAAACCTTATACAGGGTCTGACGGGACGCAAACCAGCAAATTGCGTCAATTGCGGGTAGTAAAAGACTCGTGATCAACTTTTGGAATGGTGAAAGTAAAGGTTGTCCGTTCGCTTTTTTTACTACTGGCAAAGATTTCTCCGCCATGGCTTCTGATTATGCCATGGCTAGAGGCCAAACCTATGCCTGTTCCCTTGAAGCCTTTGGTTGACCAAAATGGGTCGAAGACTTTTTCGAGATCCTTCTGATCTATACCAATTCCTGTGTCGGTAATTTCAAAAAAAACCTTTGTCCCGGAACAACCCGTCTTTATGCTTATCTTGCCTCCTGAAGGCATTGCCTCAACAGCATTTTTCATAAGGTTGATGACAACCTCGATTATTTCATTCTCCTGTCCCTTGATAAAACAGTCTGGTTGCAGTGTTGTTTCAAGGCTAATGTTGATTCCTTCGCGGCCTGGGTTCGTTTTCCAGACTGGAGTGGTCATTTCCAGAGCATTTTCAACAGCTTTTGTCAAATCGAAGATGCTGGCGTTCTGATCATCCCCTGGAGACTGAACCTTTCCAAAATCCTGCAGTCTCTTGGCGGTTAGGGCTCCAAGCCTGGCTGATTCGCATATTTTCCGGAAGCGATCCATGGCTTCGGCAAGACGTCCGCTCTCTAGCAGAAGTTCTCCCGCTTGCGCGGTTCCGATCATGAGTTGCAGAACATTGTTGAAGTTGTGAGCCACGCCGGATGCCATTTCACCGATAGCCTTGAGACGTGTGCCTTCTATAAGCAGTTGCTGCGTCCTTTTCTCTTCCGTGACATCCCTGGAAAAAATGGCTACTTTGCCGACATCTCCATCAGA
>CAITZA010000009.1 GCA_903896745.1 uncultured Desulfomonile sp.
CCCCTCACCTCCTTTACGGTCGTGGACAGCGCCTGGACTGGGAGCAACCAAGAGTTTCATCTTGTTTTTCGAACTCCAGCACCCAACGCTGGGACCTATGAAGTGGGAGCGATTACTTATGTGTTGAAGGATCCATCTACCTCTGGCAGTTAGGCCAAAACAACGATGAATGATGGCTGCTGGCTTTGCGTTGCATGGCCAGTAGCCAGTCATGCCAATATCACAGTACTAACTTGATGGTGAGTGGTCGCAATGGGACCTCCTTGGGCCAACACTAAAAACCATTTTTAGCGGGGTCTATCTATGAGAATACTAATAATTGGTCGTCCAGTATTCGTCATTCAGTTAGAGGCTGAGTCGGGATTAGGGAAGATTTCACTTCGAGGTATTTATGGTCGATTGGATATCAAAACTCATGAAAGCACAACGGCTACTCGATGAGGCCAGCATTATAGTTGACTCGATAATGGCAGAGGCACAGCTCCGGCAGGTAAGTCCAGTTGTTTCTCCTAAGTTTCTCGTTGTTGATTACATAGAAGTAAGATGGAAATCTAAGCGATCAGCTCAAGTCAAATTCTTTTTCGGACCGAGTGTGTTCTCCATAGCTCTTCCGTATAAGCTTGCATTGCTGGTTGAAGTACTTGTGAAACCATCGAAATTAGGATGCCATAGCGATGGATTATCACCATTTCAATCGCGAGACCATATTGCAGGTATCCTGTCCAAACTCACTGGTACTGTCACTTCAGTACATGCATTTGACAATTTGGTCTATAGGTTATCCCTAAAGCTCAGTGACAATAAGTTGGGTAGCGTCTTGGAAAGTCGTCGAGGGGACGGTGTTCGTTTAATGCTCAGACAACCCTTGCGGGACCAAACATTCGACCCATCTGCCCGGTGAGAATGTTGCTGCCGCTGCATGGTCGCGGCCGCAATCACGGGCTCTGTGTTAGCCTTGTATAACGAACAAGGTTATCCAAGGTTGGCGTCAAAGGTCTGTTCGGAGAAGGTTGAAATAGTGCGGACCCATTCTCTATGCGGGTTCATTCTGTCCGTGTCAGTGGTCGGTCAAAAGGGGCCAGGGATGATCGAAGTGGCCCCTTTTGGATAAAGTAAGATTTTTCACATTAAGAAGCGTATGAGGCTGTGCGGCGTTCTTAGTGAGGCGATTTTCCAGCAAACAACCGAAAACTTGATCCGAATACTTGAGAATACCTTCCGCAGCTTCGGTGGATCCACTAAAACAATCAATCTTGATTATGTTCCCGCCCTGAATATGTGCCCTCAGGCAGGAGAAAGCCCGGCTTCCGGGGGAGTCATTGACCGTGCCGGCAACTTAATCTTTTTGTCTTCGAATCGAAACAGGCGTTAAGGACGCGTGGGGGAGGATTTTTCTTTCCAAGTAGGAAAATTTAGGATTTTCAAGTTGAGGCTTTAAAGTAGAGGGAGGGCAAAGAGATTCAGGGGATTTTAGGTATCAGGACATCGTTCCAATCTTTTAGAAGAGGGCGCAAACAGATGACAGAGGGAAAGAGGGAGATCATAGCGGAAGCTATAGCGTCTCCGGTAGGATCAGCATCAAAGCCAC
>CAITZA010000010.1 GCA_903896745.1 uncultured Desulfomonile sp.
TGCCTTGAAACCGCCATATCTCCTTTTCCACATTTCAATTTCTTTTTCATCACAAGAACCTGCGCTCGGAACCACAGCCGTGATTCGTCAATCGCCAGAGAGGGGCTGATGTCTGGAAAAATTGCCAGAGTAATGGATGGTATGTCGGAACTGATGGTACTCTCGAACTATCCTCAAGCAAAAAACATCATGATTTTCGGCTTTGATTTCGAGGGCGCCCTAGATCTTGATGCAATGAACCTTGCTTTGAGCAGGGCATTGCGGAAGTTTCCGGAATTCTCAAGTTGCGTGAGGGAATGCCGCATAGACAATGAACGGCGACTGGCCTGGTTCCAGGATCCCTGTTTTCAGCCTCAATTTCGGATGTCAACTCTTGAAGCCCTTGATTGTGGGCTCGGTTTTGAGCATTCGGTGATTTGTGGTCTGCATGAGAGCGTGGAGAAGGAATGGGACCTCTTGAAGACAGTTCCGACGGAGTTTCACATCATTCGTATGCCGGACGGTCGTAACAGTCTGCTGACACTTGTACACCATGCGGCTGCTGACGGGTGGACTCTGGCGTCATTCTACCGGGATCTCATGGCTCATTATCATGAGATTGTGACCGGTATCGAACCGGAATGGGCGCGAGATTATAATTTTGTTTCGAGCTCAAAAAACCAGATGGTGGCGCCTGAGCGGACAAAAATCGGCGACGCTGTTTTTTTTGCGAAGAACACACTGAATCCATATTTTATCAGGCCTGTCATCCCCAAAGGCAGCGCGAAGCCACAAGGCGCCGGCGTTCACTACGTAAAGTCTGTCCTGACGCCAGAACAGACGGAACGCGTGACCAGAAATGTTTCCAAACGCAAGAGCCCGTTCATCGATGCATTAATCGGCGGCATGGCCAGCGCTACTGATAAATGGAACGCCTCCCTTGAGGTTTCCGATCTGGGCGATATCGTGATCCGTGTGACTGTCCAGATGAGAGGTCGGTTTGGTGAAACAGAAGTGGCTTCAAACTCATCATCGCTGATGATCAGGCTACAATCTGGCGACAGAAAGAATTCCGAGTTGTTTTCCAGGACGGTGTCGGAACGTCGGCGACAGCAGTCAGACAGTTTGTCTGATGTCAGGGCATACCTTGCGGGATGTAGCCTGGCAGGGGCGATCAGGAGATTTCCGCTGAGAATGCGACAGCGGATAGTGCATTTGTTCTGCCACATGCCGCTTATACCAATGCTCATTGCCCCATTCGGGATGATGTGGCCCGAAATAAGCGATGGCCGTCGTACCGGAGATTCCTACCTTAAGCGGGTCGGCGGGCTCGAACTTACTGAGTTTCATGCGTTCCCATACAAACTGGGTTATCGTTGCCCGCTGATTCTCGGCGCCCATACTTTTCGAAGGAGGCTAAACCTTGCCATTATTGCGTCAGCCGACCATTTTACCCGTGCTGAGACGGAACGCTTTGTCAATCTGCTCGGAGATGTCTTGGTCGAAAATCCATTTGGATGCGCTTGATAGGGGTTAAAATGATCGAAAACGCCAGGTTCCTTGACCCGAACTCCGAGATGATCGCATTGTCCAGCCTTCATAACACCAAGAACATTTTTGTGATTGCCATGGAGATGAAGGGCCCCTTTGAAGAGACCCTTTTCAAACCTGCCGGTATCAGGACGCTTGAAAGTTTTCCGGAACTCCGCTGCTGCCTTACTGAGACGAGGAAAGGCGGTCGCCGTTACCTATACTGGAACTCCCGTCCAGATGTGAACTTTCCAATGACCATATCGGACCTGAAGGAACATGAAATTTCAAGTCCTGTTCTGGATTCCGTGCTGAAACATTTGGCCCCACGTTTGGACAGGGATTGGGACCTGTTTGATGAAACCCCGGGTGAGGGACATTTGCTGCGAGTATCGCGCGATCATAATATAGCGGTCGCAATGATTCACCATGCGGTATTTGACGCCGCCACAGCCGCTGAGTTCGGCAGAAGGTTCTTTCTGGAATACAGGGCTCTCTTGACCGGTGTCAGGGATGATTCACACGGACTTGATACTCACAGCCTTTCCACCTCCAGGAAGAGAACCGTTAAGGTCAAGCGTCGCAAATGGGAAGACATAGTCTCAAATGCCCGACTGGCTCTGGAACCCCTGTTTTCCAAACCTCCACTGCCTGTCGGTTCAGGGACCTCGGATGACAGCAGACAGCATCATGTGAAGAGGGCGCTATCTGATGAAGACACGGCGCGAATAGCCATGGTTTCACAAAAAGGCGGCGGCGCATTCATAGACACCCTTGTGGCGTCCAGCGGCCTGGCAATAGAAAGATGGAACTCCGCACGAAACTACGAAACCGGCAAGGTTACTACATCGGTAACCATGAATATCAGGGGCAGATACTCCGGCATGGACAATATGAATAATGTGAGCGCTCTGTTTTTTGAGTCCACGTCTGACGAAAGAAAGGATAGAAAGGACCTTGTTCGTTCAATATCCATGAGCAGAATCAGACAGTTTCGAAAACAGATGGACCTGAGACTTTATGAAAATGTCTCCCGTATGATTGAAGCCGTTAATTTCCTGCCATTTAACTCAAGACGAAAGATAGTCCATCACATAACTCAGAAACATCGATGCTCTATAGCTATCATACTCCTCGGTGTGATCTGGCCGGAGATGAAGAATGGTAAGCCTACGCTGAATTCTTTCCCCACCTGTGTGGGTGAAACCCAAATAACCGAGGTTTACGGAACCGGTTACAAACACATGACAAGCACTCCACTGCTACTCATAGTCTATTTTTACCTGAACCGGCTCAATTTCATTCTCACAGCCTCAGGCTCCCTTCTAACCAGAGAAGAAACCGATGAGTTCATGGATGTCCTGGTAGATATTTTCAGGGAGACAATATAGTCGGTACTGCAACCCCTACGGCAGCTTCCAAGTGATTTCCCAAGCAGGATTCAACAAAAACCGACAGAAAAAATAGAGCCCCGATATGTGAAACATCTCCGGGGCTCTATTAAATGACATCTTAAGGGTTGGTGGAGCGGGAAACGGGATTTGAACCCGCGACTTCAACCTTGGCAAGGTTGCACTCTACCACTGAGTTATTCCCGCGCAGACCCTTCTTTTAAAATAAAACGTCTGCCCTTGTCAAGCCTAAAGTGTTGAATCATACTTGGCAAAATATTTCAGGGCATGGTGTTATCCGGATAACATATTTTAACTAGAAGGCTTTTTTGGGTTATGATTGTCTGCGACTCAGCATATTTTCCGCAACTTTCGAAATGGTAGCGTAATTTATACCCGTTCGAGCGTGAATTTTGTCCAGGCTACGAACCAGTATCCTGCCATCAACATCCATCTGCTCCAATATCATAACCTCAAGCTCAGAATCCACAACAGAACTTTGTGACTGGCTCATGCGAAACCTCGCAAACTGTATTGATGCCACAAAATTGGTGCATGTTCCGGGCCATGCAGCGCCAAACATTTTTGTGAAGAACTTATTTTGTAAATACCGCTAGTTATTACTAATATATAAATTGATACATGAGAATTATTTTCTCACTCGTCAGTAACATGTATGCTTCTCAGTGTAAAATTTGATCAGGTGACAAGATTGCCTGTTGATTCAGCATACTTTTTACGCGTGGCAAGGTTTTTAGCATATAATGCTCACCACTGGCTTGCGAGACATTAGAACGCTGTTTGTCTGGCGCCTTTGCGGCGTATATAGTTCGGTTTACGGAGGAAGGGAGCATGTTAAGTCTGTTGGAAAAGTTATGGGCGTTGATCAGGCAGACCGTCATGAGCTGGCTGGACGATCACGTTTCGCGCATGGCTGCGGCGCTGGCTTTTTATACCATATTTTCACTTGCTCCATCGTTACTGATTGGTTTGACGGTAGCGGAAACGATAGCTGGGACTTCCACTGCGCAGGGAGAATTAATTACGCAGTTGTCCAGGTTGGTGGGAAAAGCGGAAGCTGACTATGTTTTTAATTTGCTGCAGAGTTCGCGAGGCCGATATATAGGATCGGGTTTGACGCTTTTTGGGGTTGGGGCTGCATTTGTAGCGGCGATGATGGTTTTTTCCGAATTACAGGGTTCGATGAACAGTATATGGCGTGTTCAGCCGGACAAGGGATCGGGGATATTGAGGTATCTGTATACGAGGGCCATATCGTTCGTGCTTGTTGTAGCGATTGGAATACTGTTGCTGGTTTCGATAATGGCCAGTTCAATGTTGTCGGGAATAGAGTCCTTGCTTTCCGAATTCAATATCGCCGGACATGGTTATCTGGCAAAACTCAACTCTGTAGTTTCTTTTGCGGTCATACCGATACTTCTTGCGATGGCCTACAAGCTTATCCCTCTCCGACGTGTGGAATGGCGAGACGTGTGGCCGGGGGTGATAATCGTTTCGGGACTGTTCCTGGCAGGCAGGTCTGTGCTGGGTCATTACATGAGTCTCAGCGGAATGCGCACTATTTATGGCGCGGCCGGTTCTCTCGTGATACTTCTGTTGTGGATATATTATCTTTCCCAGATATTCTTTCTTGGCGCCGAAATGACAAAAGTCTACGCCCAGCTCTACGGGTCGAGGCGCGGTCGTTCTTTGACCGGATAACCGACGCATCGCCTCATTATCCAAAAAACTCCGTTTTACTCACACAACCCTTCTTGATTTTCTCGATGAGTTCCCTCATTACCAGAAAGACATTTTCCCTGATATCGCCAGCGAGAACAACATACAGGAGATCATCGCCAACATTGAAAGTTCCCTGAAAAGCCTTGATTTCTATTGCGACAATACCAGGCTGACTCATCGCCCATGATTTGACGGACTCAATGGCCTTTTCATCAACCTGCACGCTCAAGGCTCGAACGGCTTGCTCGCCAACCCTCGAAAAATCCCTTACTATTCCGTTGTGGCACAATATCATTCCCGCTCTGGAAATATTTGGCGAAGATTTCACTTTTTGTAACAGGCTCTCTAGAGAAACTTTTTCTGATGTATTCATTGGATCCCCCATGACTGGTGTTTGAAAAATTCTGAAGCATGATAGTTCTTTTTTTACGAAATAATGTGATAAATTACCCCACAGCCCATGAATCAGTCAACTCACTGAAAGTCAACATTCTGCTAAAATTCTCGGCCTGTCCCGGGACTATTGGGCTCTCAGAGGACACAACCTTTTAAGATTTCGTGGATTTCGCCAATTTGAGGCGCTGAATGGAAAGTAAATCGCTGAAATTGCCTGCTTGTGAAGATGGCAATGAATCCCGAAGCATCTCCTCATTTAATGGGGAAGTGTCGGAACTAGCCAAGTTTCAGGCTTTCTATGATCTGGCGGTGGCGATGACTGCCAACAGAAGCCTGGATCAGAATCTTCTGCTCGTCGTTACGAAGGCTGTCGAACTCTTAAACGGCGACGCGTCATACATTGCCTTGCGTGATGATGAGGATCGCAGCGTCTATATGCATACTGTTTATGGCATTCGAACAGAATCATTCAAGAGCATACGTGTTCCGTATGGGGCTGGAATCGGGGGCAGGATAGCAACCACTGGGAAACCGTACATAGTGGAAGACTATTTCCAGGAGATTGAGCCGTTGCTTCACGATGTAGTAAGAGCTGAGGGGCTTGTTTCCGGAGTAGCCGTTCCCGTACAGACGGGAGGTGTAAATCTGGGGGTGCTTTACGTATTTAACAGAACCAGGACGACTTTTACGAATTCGCACGTCAACACACTTTCCCTCCTTGGTAATCTCGCAGCGGTTGAAATTACTCGTGACCAGACCAAGGCGCAATTGAGACAGGCTCATGACAAGCTTGAAAACAGGGTCCGTATCCGTACTGAACAATTGGAGGAAATCAACAGGCGATTGCGGGTTGAAACCATCCTGCGTGAATCGCTTGAGGAAAAGACCGTTGAGCTCAAATATGCAAATAGCAGGCTGATTCTTGAAATTGCCGAGCGAAGGAAGGCTGAAGAAGCCTTAAAGGAAAGTGAAGAGAAGCTGAAGCGTCTGTACGTGGAATCAGTGAGGGCGCAGGAATTATACAGGTCATTGCTGAATTCATGCGCTGACGCCATAGTCGTTTACGACATGGATGGAAAGGTAAAATACGTCAGTGACTCATTTACGGGCATTTTCGGCTGGCCCCTGGAGGAATTGATCGGCAGACAGATTGATTACGTCCCGGAAAGCGAGCAGGAAGTCACAAGGGGCAGGGTAAATGAAGTTCTTGAAAAGGGCATACCAGGAAGCGGTTTTGAAACCAAACGTCTGACACGCGATGGACGCATTCTTGACACAAGCCTTAGCGCTTCCAGGTATCATGACCATGACGGGAATCCTGCCGGGTTGCTGGTAATTTTGAGAGACATAACAGCCCGAAAACAGGCCGAGCAAGCGCTTGCGCAATCTGAAAGACAGTTGAGGCTTCTCTCCGCGCAACTCCTGACCGCTCAGGAAAATGAGCGAAAACGCGTGGCCAGGGAATTGCACGATGGTATAGGTCAACTGCTTACCGCAATAAAATTCAGGTTGGAAAATATCAACAGGCATTCCGGGCTTAGGGAGTCGGTCAAAAACGAAACAAACATTCGATCGACAATATTGGTCATTCAGGATGCAATAGAAGAGGTCAGGAGAATTTCCATGGCGTTACGTCCATCAATTCTGGATGATCTCGGAATAGTAGCGACTATCAACTGGTTTTGCAGGGAATTTTCCGCCACGTATTCGGGCATAGGGATAGAGAAGCAAATCGATCTGGATGAGAATCTGATCCACAAGTCGTTGAATACGATTATTTTCAGGATATTTCAGGAGGCCCTGAATAATGTGGCCAAACATAGCGGCGCCACATCGGTGAGGATACAATTGACGAGCGATGGTAAACGAATAAGACTCGAAATTACTGACAATGGCAGAGGATTCTCGTGTGGATCAGAGACTTCGACAGAATCCTGCTGTCGGAGCTTTGGGCTGGCAAGCATGCGAGAGCGGGCGGAATCCCTGGGAGGCGTTTTCGATGTTGAGTCGGTTATCGGAAAAGGAACTTCGATACTGGCTTCCTGGGACATAAAAGATGTCCATGGTCAGGTTTATTGACCGATCAGTCCTTTTTTTGCGGCATAAGCGGTAACCGCCGAAACACTGTGAAGATCGAGTTTCCTCATGAGATTTGAGCGGTGCTTTTCCGCTGTTTTTACGCTAATCCCCATGAAATCCGCAATGTCCCTGTTTTTGGCGCCCTCGGCGATTAGCTTTAGTGTTTCCCTCTCCCGGGCAGTTAGGGTGTCGTAGGCTGACCTGACTTCCATACTTTTCTTGCCTTGCAGGTAACCGGATAATATGGTTTCAGATATTGCGGGGCTCAGGTAAGGCTTGCCACTCAAGACTGTCCTGATAGAGTTCAGCAGCTCATCAAACGACGCCTGTTTGAGAACATATCCATTTGCGCCTGCTTTCAGTGTGGCCGCTATATATTCGTCATTATTATGAACCGTTAGAACCAGTATTTTTGTGGAGGGGTTTGTTTTCCTGATCTCGCGAATTGCTTCCAGACCATCAATTTTCGGCATGGAAAGGTCCATGATGATGATGTCCGGATTTGCGCTTTGGACAAGTTTGATGGCGTCTTTTCCGTTATCGGCCTCACCGGCGATAACCAGTTCATCATCCGATGACAATAGCGCCTTGAGCCCCTCTCGAAGGATTGTATGATCTTCAGCCAGCACAACCCTATATCGCTTGGCCATCGCATTCCTCTCGATTCTTTTGTCCACAGGGATAGATAACAAACAGTCGCATGATCCTCCGAGTTTATCCCATCACCGCAATATAATCAAAATACCGTGCGAATTTATGAAAAGTAAGGACTATATCCTATTCCATTTTACAGGCGACTGCACAAAACTGATGCCAGACGAATAGCGCCAGAACATGCGCTATCTTTTTGATAAATCCTGTCAATTCCTATTCATTACAGGTCATGCCACACGGAAACAATGATATGTTCAATATCTTGATTGTTGAAGACAATGATACTTTCAGAAACTCTCTGACCGAAATGCTCAAAGAGAGATTTGACGGCATGCGCGTAACTGAGGCGTCCAACAGCGAGGAGGCGCAAAGAATAATAGAATCGTTTCTGCCGGACCTGATTTTCATGGATGTCAGGTTACCCGGAGAGAGTGGCCTGGAATTGACCAGGAAAATCAAACGAGATCATCCCTTGATCACGGTGATCATGCTTACCAACTATGATCTTGAAGAATACAGGGAGGCCGCTGCTCGATACGGTGCGGATTATTTCATGCCAAAAGGCTCTTCGAGCTGGGAAGAAATAATAACTCTGGTTGATACCATTTACTCTGGCGCCCCACGTGCCGGCGTTGTTCTACTGAATCAGTCGCTTTAGAGAAATACAGTAATTTTGTTATCCAAATACATAGTTCAACCCATTTAGGTTTATTTCCGGTCAAGGCAATGTAGATCAGTTTTTTCAAAGAAAGCCACGGCGTCTGATCCCAAACACATCGCCCCTTACTTATTTATCGATCCGTCATCTTATGGAGACTCGCAGTGGATATTTTCCTGCAAATAATTGTGAGTGGTTTTGCCGCCGGTGGAGTATACGGCCTGATAGCCCTGGGATTCGTGCTCATATATAAGGCCACGAGTGTTCTGAACCTTGCCACCGGTGAATTCATGACCATGGGCGCATTTGTCTGCCTTACTGCGCTGACTCAAGCCTCAGCTCCATTCTGGATCGCCCTGCCTGCGACACTGTTGTTTGCCGCTCTGCTTGGAGTGATAGTCGAAAGGGTGGTTCTCAGGCCACTAATCGGGGAACCGATCATAGCGGTAATCATGGTAACAATAGGTTTGGGCAGCATTCTGAAGGGAATTACCCATCTCGTCTGGTCGCCTGAGTATCGTTCCTTCCCGCCGATATTTCCTCCCCAGCCTCTTGATCTGGGCTTTGCCATAGTGCCTTCCGGTTTGTTATGGGGCTTCATATTCGCCTTGGTATGCACCGCGGTATTCACATTCATTTTCAAGTACACCCGCACCGGTCTGGCGATGAGAGCTACTGCGGCTAATCAGCAGGCGGCCCTCTCCATGGGGATCAGTGTCAAGGGGGTTTTTGCGCTTTCCTGGAGCTTCGCCGCAATTACGGCCGCGGTTGGTGGAATAATAATCGGTAACATAAGCGGGATAAGCATCCACCTCGGACACATTGGGCTCAAGGTGCTGGCGGTTATCATTCTCGGCGGTCTTGACAGCATAGTAGGCGCAATAATTGGAGGCTTCATCATCGGCATCCTTGAGAATCTTGCGGGCGTGTATCTGGATTCCATTGTGGGCGGCGGCGTTAAAGAAGTGGTGCCTTTTATCATACTGGTAATAATCATGATGATTCGACCTTACGGCATGTTTGGGCGACCTATCATAGAAAGAGTCTGATACATGACTCGTTGCAATAGAGGATAGTCCATGCGTTGCGGAGACTTCAAAGAGTCTTACTTAAAAGATGAAACAATTTTTCAGACGTACTGGGTCAAGTTCTGGTTATTTATTCTGATGTTGTTCCTTTTGGGACTGCCTTTTTATGCAAACTCATACGTCATGTATGTTGCCAATCTGATTGGATTTGCAATCATAGGAGCGGTAGGTCTCAATCTGCTTACCGGTTTCACAGGTCAGATTTCGCTTGGGCATGCGGCATTCATAGGGGTTGGTGGATATACGGCGGCGATATTGGTAACCCGTTTGGGCCTCCCGTTCTGGGTTGCCATGCCATTAGCCGGCCTGACCGCCGCAGCCACAGGCATGGTCATCGGGATACCTTCTCTTCGTGTGAAGGGTCTTTATCTGGTCATAGCGACATTGGCGGCCCAGTTTATACTTGAATATGTTTTTGTGCATTGGGAATCGATGACGCACGGCATTCGCGGCATAAATGTTCCGGCTCCACGTCTGGGGAGTTTTGTATTCGATACCGAGCAGAAGTTCTATTATATTACTCTTGCTGTGGTTCTACTGGGGGTGGGATTTGCAAGGAACCTTGTTCGAACCAAATGGGGCCGTGCCTTCATCGCCATACGTGACAGGGATCTTGCGGCCGAAATCATGGGGATCAACCTGTTTCGTTACAAGCTTGTGGCGTTTGGCCTCAGCTCTTTCTACGCAGGAATAGCCGGCGCTCTGTGGGTTGGTTTCATCAAGGTGGTGACACCTGAACACTTTCCATTCTCGCTATCAATTCAATATTTGGCCATGGTGATAGTCGGCGGATTAGGCAGCGTTCTGGGGGCAATATTTGGGGCGGTGTTCATGACCCTTGTTCCGGAACTTCTCAACGTGCTGACAAGTTTTGCCAAGTCATCGGTTCCAGGCCTTGAACATGTTTTTCTACCGATGAAGGACGTCATATTCGGTCTGCTGATAGTTTCATTCCTGATATTTGAACCTCACGGTTTAGCTGAGATATGGCATAGGATAAAGAATTTTTTCAACTTGTGGCCGTTCTCCTACTAGAACGGGAACCACTTCCTGGAGGAGCGCGAATCTATATTTCCTGAACATTTTTCCGACAGCGGAATGAGTCCGGGCAGCGTTTGAGGCAATGAACACAATTACCGGCTTGCGGAAACATTGGGAAACCATTCTTGATACGCCATTTATGGAAAAAGCTAAAGGAGGCTGAAATGAAACAACGAGGCTTAGTAATCTTTTTTTCCATGATTCTCGCGCTTGGCATGCTTGCCGGCGCTGCGATCGCCCAGGAAGAAATCAAGGTGGGCGCCGTCCAGCCTATTACGGGGCGTTTTGCTTTTGCCGGCGTTAATATAAACGCTGGCCTTGAGGACGCTCTCATGATGGCCAACGAAGATGGCGGCATTAACGGGAAAAAGATTAAGTACATCATGGAGGATGGCCAGTATCAGCTCGATGTGGGAACTGCCGCTTTCAAGAGAATAATGGCGCGTGACAATCCTATCGTTATGTATGGCGAGAGCACAGGACTCGGAAAGGCAATGGCGCCTGAAATCAAGGATCGTTACAAGATTCTCTACAGCTCCACGTCTTTCTCAAGCGAACTTGCTGACGCGGCGAATTTCCCTTCCATTTTCGTTCCCGGCCCAACCTATTCCGACATGTTCGGAATCCTCCTCAAGTACATAGCCAAAGAGAAACCCGGCGCAAAAGTTGCTTTTTTCTATAGCGATACTGAATTCGGCAAAGACCCGATCCCATTCGGGCGAGAGATGTGCAAGAAGCTCAAACTGGAACTCGTGGCGGAAGAGGTTGCGCAGGTTGGAGCTATTGACGTCACATCGCAGGTGCTTGACCTCAAGAGAAAAAATCCCGACTTCGTCATCTTTCAGGGCTTCGTTGTGGAGCCTGTGATCACCGTTATCAAACAGTGCAGGGATTTTGGAATGAAATGCCAGTTTATGGGAACTTTCTGGGGCGCTTCCAAGATGATACTGGAAAATCTTGGCCCACTGGCGGATGGCTATCTGGCTGTTAATCCCTACATGTACTGGTGGAACGAAGATGTTCCGATGATCAAGAAGATCAGGGAGTACTCGGCCAAGAAGTATCCCAACGTGACTTATCGCGACAATTCATACATGCAGGGATACATGACCGGCCTGATCTTTGTCGAATGTCTGCGCAGGGCCGACAAAGCCGGACAACTGAATTACGACGGTTTGGTAAAAGCATTGCAGTCGCTCAAGGGATTTGAAACCGGGGGCCTGTCAGCGCCATACACAAACGAGAATAACAAATTTCCGGTTGCTCGGGTTTGGAAGGCAAATGTCGCGAAGAAAATACTCGAGCCTGCTTCTGATTGGATAACACTCGAAAAGGAATAATTGGACGATATGGGATCAACCCTACCCCATCTCCTCGTCGAAAGGGCGGAAAAGCTCGGTTCAGAAAAGGCGGCGCTTCGGGAAAAGGAGTTCGGAATATGGCAGTCCTTCACATGGGCGGACTATCTGCAGAACGTTAAGGATTTTGCGCTCGGACTCCTTTCTCTAGGCATTGAACCGACTGAAAAGGTGGCCATTCTGGGTGATAACCGTCCGGAATGGCTCTTCACCGAACTGGCGACACAGTCAATCGGATGCGCTGCCGTAGGAATATTCCCCGATAGCCACTTAGACCAGGTGAAATATATCCTGGATCATTCCGACGCCGCTATCCTGGTGGTTGAAGATCAGGAGCAGACGGACAAGTTCCTGGAAATCAGGGAGCGCTGCCCCAAAATAAGACATGTGATCGTTGATGACTTGAAGGGGATGAGACACTACAATGACCCTATTCTGATTTCTTTCAGCAGTGTTCAACAACTGGGAAAAGAACTTGGCGCAGCCAAACCCGACCTGTTCAACGAGAAATTATCCTCTATCGGGGAGGAAACCGTTGCTCTCATAGCCTATACTTCAGGGACAACCGGTGTTCCTAAAGGCGCCATGCTAACCCACAGAAACATGATAAAAATGGCGGAAAATTTCGACCAGATCGACCCCGCCTTCCCTTCCGACAATCAGGTTTCATTTCTTCCCCTGCCGTGGGTCGGCGAACAGATGACAGCCGTGTCATGGCATTTACTGAAAGGTTTTACGGTAAATTTTCCCGAAAAACCTGAGACTGTCGCGGAAAACATTCGGGAAATCGGGCCAAATATCCTTTTTGCTCCGCCACGTTTCTGGGAAAAGATGTGCTCTGAAACCCAGGTCAGGATTCAGGACGCCGCATGGATCAAGAGATTCTTTTATAAGGCCTGCATGCCTGTTGGGTACAGGATGGCCGAACTCAAGCTCGCAAACAGGAAACCCAACATATTTCTTGCCCTGCTCGACAAGCTTTGTTACCTCCTGGTTTTCAGGTCTCTAAAAAATTATCTCGGACTTGGGAGTCTGCGCAATGTTTATACTGGGGGAGCAGCGCTCGGGCCGGAGATATTTAACCTCTTTCAGGCGCTTGGCGTAAACATCAAGCAAATATATGGCCAGACGGAAACCTCAGGAATTGCAGTATCACATCGAAACGGCGAAATAAAGCTATCAACCGTTGGAAAGCCTATTCCGGGCATGGAAGTCAGAATATCCGATTCCGGAGAAATTCTGACCAAGGGTCCCACTGTTTTCGCCGGCTACTACAAGAATGAGGAGGCCACGTCCAAAGCCCTTGTGGACGGGTGGCTCAAAACCGGTGATCAGGGCATGATTGACGAGGACGGTCACCTTGTAATGATTGATCGCATGAAAGACGTCATGACCCTGACTGACGGCACAAAATTCTCGCCACAATTGATAGAAAATAAGCTGAAATTCAGCATGTACATATCGGAGGCAGTGGTTGTCGGGCAAAACAGACCGTACGTCGCCGCAATGATCAACATGGATATGGGAAATGTCGGGAAATGGTCGGAAAACAAAAAAATCACTTACACAACATACACCGATCTATCTCAAAAACCAGAAGTTTATGAACTTATTGCCGGTGAAATTGCTGAAATTAACAAGTCCTTACCGAGACTGGCCCAAATCAGGAAATTCGTCATGCTCCACAAGGAATTAGACGCTGACGATGATGAAATGACTCGTACCCGTAAGATAAGGCGTTCTTTTGTCGAGCAACGTTACAGCCAACTTGTTACAGGTTTATATGAAGTTCACGACACTCTGGACCTGGCCTCAGAAATTAAATACAGAGACGGAAAAGAATTCCGCATGCAAACCACGGTCAGAATAAAAGAAGTCCCAAATTTCACAGATCAGCGAGGCTGAAAGTTTCATGACAACTGTTTCTGAGACCAAAAAAAACCAAGAATTTATGCTCGAAGCTCAGGGGCTGTATCTGAAGTTTGGCGGAGTAAACGTCCTTACGAACGTCTCTACCGGAGTTAAGAAAAACGAAATATTCGCAATTATAGGGCCGAACGGCGCCGGCAAGACCTGTCTGCTTAATTGCATCAACAGATTCTATCAACCACATCAGGGAAAAATCATATTTGAAGGCGCAGATATCACCAGACTGAAATCCCATCAAATCGCATCTCTGGGAATAGCCAGGACATTCCAGAACGTGGAATTGTTCAGAGGCATGACGGTGATTGACAACATCAAGCTTGGCAGCCATGTGCATCTGAATACTGGTTTGCTGTCCGCCGGTTTCTATTTTGGAGCCGCAAGGAAAACCGAACTTGGCCTCAGGAAGGAAATTGAAGAATCAATTATAGACCTGCTTGAAATAGAACACATACGCAAAAAGACAGTAGGGACCTTACCTTACGGTCTCCAGAAAAGGGTCGAACTCGCCAGGGCTCTGGCCATGAAACCCAAGGTTCTTCTCATGGACGAACCCGTCACTGGTATGAACCTCGAGGAGACTGAGGACATGGCGCGTTTCATTCTGGACATACATGACGAGTGGGGAGTTACAATAGTGCTTATCGAACACGACATGGGAGTGGTCATGGACATTTCTGACCGTGTCTGTGTTCTGGATTTCGGCGTAAAAATAGCAGAGGGTTTACCCTCCGAAATTCGGCACAATGATGAAGTCATCAAAGCCTATCTTGGCGAAAAAGATATCACATATTCACGACTTGGGGCTTAACAATAAATGCCGCCTATGCTAGAAGCCAATAATGTTGAAGTCATATATAATCAGGTGATTCTCGTCCTGAAAGGGCTTTCCCTCAAAGTTCACGAAGGCCAGATTGTAACCCTCCTCGGAAATAACGGCGCCGGCAAGAGCACCACCCTGAAGGCGATATCAGGTCTTCTAAAATCGGAGAATGGGAAAGTTACAGACGGTAGTATTACCTTCCTCGGTGAACGTATCGACAAAATCGATCCGGAAAAAATCGTCCGCAAGGGTATTTTTCAGGTGATGGAGGGGCGCAAGGCCTTCGAAGACCTCACTGTAGAAGAAAATCTTCTCGTGGGCGCCCATACGATACGCAACAGGAAGCAGATAAAACACGACCTTGAAATGGTTTACAACTATTTCCCAAGGCTTCTGCAGCGCAGGAATTTCCTGTCAGGCTACATAAGCGGTGGGGAACAGCAGATGATGGTAATCGGGCGCGGACTCATGGCTCACCCCAAGCTGATGCTTCTCGATGAGCCATCTATGGGACTGAGCCCCATGCTTGTCGGCGAGATTTTTGAAATAATCCAGCGCATCAACAAGGAAGAAAAAGTTACCATACTCCTGGTTGAACAGAACGCCAGAATGGCCCTCAGTATCGCGGACCACGGTTACGTCATGGAAAACGGAAGAATAGTCCTCGATGATGATGTAGAAAAACTCAGAGAAAACGAAGACATAAAAGAATTCTACCTTGGCCTCACCGAAAAAGGTAAACAGAAAAGTTACCGTGACGTAAAACATTACAAACGCCGGAAAAGATGGCTCACGTGATTAGTTTCATTGCATGAGGTCCCTGCCAGCACATAATTTCTAACCAGACTTTTCATTCCTCACCTGATCTAATCAGACCAAAACCGGTATGGCGTCGTGTTAACGGCAGGTTCACCACACTGGTATTTTTCCCGAAAGCCATCTTTTTCATAGCTGTTGAAATTGGTCTGGCTTCAGCGCATGATTCTGATATAATTGCTTATAAGAGAGCCGCATTGCTCTTTGACAACCCTATAAACGCAAGGAGAGCTAGAAAATGAGACGAATCTTCGTGTATACCATGTTGGTCTTGACGTGCTGTGTTTTTGTTACTGGAACAGTCTTAGCCGATAGTGATGTCCCAAAGGATGAGAAGAAAAGAACTTCACTGGGAAAGTACATTACTGCGGGCAAAGCCTATGAACAATGGAAAGCGACACCGGACAAGATATTCGTTGTCGATATCAGGACCCCACAGGAATATGTTTTCGTCGGTCATCCTGAAATGGCAGTAAATATTCCATTTGAACTCTGGACTCTCAAGATAGATCCGGCTTCCAAGGACGCCCTACTGGAGCAAAATCCGCAATTCGTGGCAGATATGCAAAAACGCTTCAAGCCAGAAGACACCATTTTTCTGGTTTGCCGATCAGGGGCAAGGAGCGCCAGGGCTGCAAATGAACTGGCAAAGGCCGGTTTTACCAACGTCTACAATACAGTAGATGGTTTTGAAGGCGACAAGATAAAAGACCCAAACAATCCGAACGACGGGAAAAGGATGATGAACGGCTGGAGAAATTCTTCAGCGCCGTGGACCTACAATCTGGACCTCAAGCTTGTACCCTACATGACCTCTAAGTAGAATCCTGCAATTTACAGGGGCAGTGTGTATTGGCGCTGCCCCGTGCCACATTGCCATCCGAATTCAATTCTCAGGTTCAGAAAAAGTTTTTGAACATTTTTTTGATTAATACTAGAATCGCCACGGTTTGAGGACTGTTTCGGTTTTGCGTCGGCCTTCCGTGCGCCATCCCGCAAAAAGGGATCCGCAGATGTCTCATGACGCATTGATTACGGAGATAACCAATTAATATTAAACACCACAAAAGGAGTAGACATGACAGGATTGAGGAAAATTATGAGCGTAATGGCGCTGGGCGCTCTGTTGCTACTGAGTGTGGGCCCCTCCCATGCATGCATGTGGTTCAGCTTGGGCGCCGAGGATGGGTCGTGGATAGTCGCAAGAACAATGGAGTTCGGAGTCCCGTTCAAGTGGCAGATAGTGTTGTCTCCACGGGGTATGCGTTTTTCAAGTCCTGCCCCGAATGACAAACCTGGTTTGGCATGGAAAACAAAATATGGGTATGTGGGCTATTATTCAACCGGGCCTGAAGGCGCTGTTTCAGAAGGTATGAATGAGAAAGGCCTCACATTCGGGGCATTGTGGTTTGAACCGAACACAAAATATCAGGATATCTCGCCAGGAGAGGAAGATAAGGCCCTTTCCCTCAGTTACCTGGGCCCATGGGTTCTCGGAAATTTCGAAAAAGTTGATGAAGTCAGGAAAGAGCTTGCCAACATAAAGGTCTTTGGAGAAATGATCAAGGATCTGGAGATGATTCCACCTCTGCATTTCGCTATTACGGACCCCTCTGGCAAGACGATTGTGGTTGAATATGAAGATGGAAAACTTAACATTTATGACGCCCCTCTGGGAATCATGACCAACGCCCCGAACTACCCATGGCAACTGACCAATTTGAGGCAGTATATAGGTTTATCCGGGGCATTGAACAAGACGGGAATCCTTGCGGACATGAACATGGCGCCAACTGGCCATGGCGCTGGCATGATTGGCCTGCCTGGAGACATAACGCCTCCCAGTAGATTCGTTAAACTGGCGCTTTATGTTAAAAGCGCCGTTAAACAGCCGAATGCGGAAAAGAACCTCAATCTGGCGCAACA
>CAITZA010000011.1 GCA_903896745.1 uncultured Desulfomonile sp.
AAGCGCCGCCGCATTGGATTCATCTGTGTGTAAATGTTGGACATTGGCAATGACTTCACGCACAGATAATCTCTTAGAGGTGTGCGCGCCTGACCGGACCCGTTCTCTTAATTCTGCCAGGGACGGGGTTTCCAGTTCGCCGCAGATCCACGCCCTCCCATTCACATGGGATTTCAATGTGTTGTCGTCAATAGAGAGATTCGCCCGAACCTGTTGTGGAGATTTTTCAGGGAAGCCTGTCAACAGTTCAAACCAAGTCATATATTCCCTTCCATAGCGAAATAACGTTGCATATGAGGTGCGTTTTATCCTGGAGCGTAGTGGGAAGGTAAGCCGTCTTACTCAATGTTTGTGTGAGGCAGACAACCGCAGATAGGGCTATGAGCCCAGGGTTTCTCAAGAATCTCAAGATGGATGCAAACACCAAGAGAATGGCGATATTCACCATCAGCCGTTCCCAGAATCGATTCCTAAAGAACAGTAGATCTGCGCTTATGACAGTGGCTATCAATGCCAAACTGTAAAGCCCCCAAAAGGTATTCCTTGGCATTTCAATCATACGTTCAAATGTGGTAGCGTTCGCCTTCCCACGAACTTGCTGATCTCCCTTCAGATCCTCTTGGGCTGTCTCAGTTCTTTGCAGCCAGGTGAACTCACTGGAAAGCCGGCTGAGATCGAGAACCGGCACACCAGGAGGAGCCAAGAGATGGTCGACCTGGCAACCAGCATCAGCGGCGGGCGGGAGCGCCTTCTCGTTGGCCGGCAGTGTGACTGGGAATGATCGAATACAACTCTTTCGCATGGCGATGACCCGAGGGTCGTCTGTCACCGATGTCCCGATCCTGTTGGCGAAGCCAAGAGAACCTCCCGTTCCGGGCGCCCCGAACGAGCCCTCGGTCCCGAACGGAAACACTGGGCAGTGCTGCATGAAGCCCAGCAAAAAATGCACGCCGTCACCCCTCATGCACTCGCCTCTGGGAGCAGCTGAAGGTTTAGGGTTGCGGAAGAAGGACTTATTGTAGTTGTGAGTCTGGAGTTGGGACTGACCACGCTTAGGTTTCCCCTTTTGGCTAGAAAAATGGACTCAACTTGCCAACGTCCCAGTTAACTCTGAGAATCGCCCTTGAGGACCCGCATGCGGCGGCAGTGTGGGGGCTGGAGTAGAAAATCCTCGGCTACCGGATTAGGCAATGGACTGAATTATACGAAGAAGAGCTCACCTTCCTATACCGAGCTAACTGATCAGTGACGGCTTAAGGTACCACCTTCGGGACCGGATGGCCTTTCACATTTGTTTTTGCACAAAATCCCGTAACAATGCATCGTTCGCAATCTCTAATGCTATTTGTCTCAGTGCGACACCTAGGGCGTCTGAAGCTGACTCACCCACCTCTCTCTCAAAACCAAAATTAGCCACCCATGGACCTTTCCTCTGTTCAGGAGATTCAAGACTTCTTTCCCATACCTTCGTTTCTCCAGAGGCGAGTGTAACGCGAACCTTTATTTTGCTTATGACAGCGACCGCAAATAAAGCGTAGCTGATTGTGTCATAACGAAAATGGAACTCCTCTATCTTAGGTTCTAGGAAGATTTTGAAGTTTCTGGCTTCGTTCGCGGTTCGAGCCAAAGTGACCTTCTGAAAGATTTGTGAAAAGGTTGGAACAGAGGTGTTTTCTAGGGCCTGTCCCAAAGGAAATTCGTGTGGTCGCGCGCTGCCCGTAAAACTCTCGGGCTTCCCATTAAAAATGTAGTTACGAGTCTCTTCGGTAATCAGCAATCCTGCTTCTACAGGCAACTTCTCTTTGATTTCAATTTGTACTACATTAGGCGTCATGGGTACTTTGATTGTGCAGCTGCAAAGAAGAGTGACGATGCCTGTGACCAGTGGAAAAACGGTAAGAATAGTTTCTCTGGCTCGCCCTTCAGTGGCTCTCCTAAAGTAAACCATTCCCCCAGCAAAGACGAGGACTATCCCAATCCCCACAAGCGCTATTGTAGGGTTTAAAGACGAAAACAAAATGGCAATTATGCCAAATAGGAGTAATGGGATAGAAGTACGATTCTGTTTTATACCCTGAAAATGCATTTACATTCCTCCTCTTCTTCTGTTTTCACGATTTAAAACAGCTATCCGAGGGAATATCTTTGTCACCAAAACGTCAGCCCATAACACTCACATGGTCCTAAAAAGCTAGCCCGTTAAACCTCAAGTATTACCATGGGATGTCAACCATGCGAAGGGCAAACGGAATTTTGGTTGGAGCACCGATCGCTCTTAGACCCATTGCAGGTTCGGTGTGTAAGTCCTGAGGACTGTGGTCTTTCCTGGTCCGATATTCATTTTACTGGGGGAGGTAAGATCATAGCTCAGGGGGAAGTCTCGGGAATTGTCTCGTGTTCATGCGAGCTACTGAAGGGTCAAAGCTGACTTTCGTCAGCATTGACCCTTTTCCCACACTTTCAGGAGGCACAGTCCACCTCCTCCTCAGTCAGTTTGAATCTGAAAGCCTTGATGTGATCTGCCCTTGGCATGTTAGACCTTCATGAATTCCCTTTTGACGGTTACCTACCTTTTGTGCTTCGTATGTAGGACGTATTTGTAGCTTTCACCCTGCAATTTCAGACAGAGCTTGC
>CAITZA010000012.1 GCA_903896745.1 uncultured Desulfomonile sp.
ACAATATTGGGGAAGCAAAAAAGCAGCGGTTCTTTGTTGAATTGGGATCGGTTGCGGACTTAGTGGTGGTGACAGGCCCCAATCAGATAAGCCGTGAAGATGGCAAGAGACGAGTGGTGGTGACAGCGAATGTTCGGGACAGGGACCTCGGTTCGTTCATAGAGGATTCCCAAAGGCTGATAGCGGAAAAGGTCAAGCTTCCCGCAGGATACTGGATTACATGGGGGGGCGAATTTGAACAACTCCTCTCGGCCTCGAAACGTCTCAAAATTGTAGTCCCCATTGTTCTGTTGCTGATTTTCGGGCTTCTTTTTGCGGCCTTCGGCTCTACCAGATATGCTTTGCTGGTATTCTCCGGAGTGCCCCTGGCTATGACCGGAGGTGTCGCTGCCCTATGGATAAGGGATATTCCCTTTTCGATTTCCGCGGCAGTAGGATTCATTGCGCTTTCAGGCGTAGCAACCCTCAACGGTGTGGTAATGGTAACATTCATAAACAAATTGCGTAGCGATGGGAAACCTTTACGTGAGGCTATCACACACGGCGCTCTGACAAGACTCAGGCCGGTTCTCATGACTGCGCTTGTAGCGTCGCTCGGATTTCTACCTATGGCGATTGCTACGGGAACAGGCGCAGAGGTTCAAAAACCCCTCGCCTCAGTTGTAATAGGTGGACTGGTGTCTAGCACAATGCTGACTCTCATGGTGTTACCGGCCTTGTACTCGGCTATTGAAAACAAATTCGGCTACCCATCATCCTAAAAGGTTTCTGGACCCGAAATGGCTTAACATATTTAAATAAATCGGAGGATTCCATGAAAAAAATTATTCTGTTTTTTGTATTTCTCACCTTGATCTGCGGCACGGTGTTAAACGCTCATGATCAAAAAGCTACCAAAGAAGAAAAGGTCTACTGCTGCCACGAAAAAAATCAGTGTGATAAACTCCACACAAAAGCTGACTGCGAGAAAGAGGGCGGCAAGGTAGTTAGCCACTGCAGGGAATGTAAATAGACTGTGGTTCATGGCAAGGCCGTTCCGAGATCGCAAGCAGGGACGGCCTTTATTAAATACCGTTTTTGAAAATAAGCGCGCATTAAATGTAGAGTTTTCATGTCATTCCAGCGAAAGTGGAAATGACATACCAATTCATTCAAACAATTCGCGTTTATTTTCCAGAACGGCTATAATGAGGTAGATTTGGTTCTAACCTACCAGATGTCCACTGGACGTTAACAATGCCGAACAGAATATTACATCCTGAAGAATTAGCGGAAACGATAAAGAATGCTCCCAGAATTTTCTGGCCACTTTTGAATGAGAAGTTTTCCGTACTTGATTTTGTTGGTGGTGAAGTCATATCAAGCGGGTCTGAGGGTCAGCACAGGATACTATGCCTTGTTTCCGGGGAGGCTGAGGTATCCATGGGCTATCGCGCCGCCCAGGAAGTTGTTCTGGAGAGTCTGGCGCCTGGAGATGTTTTCGGGGATCTTGCATTTCTTACCGGAAGGGCATGGCCATCGCAGGCCACTTTGATTGCCGTCAGGGATTGCCGTTTCCTGGAAATATCCATAGACAGGTTTCAGAGAATACTGCGAGAGATTCCTGAATTTACTGTTGAACTCTTGAAATCGGTTGGGAGCAAGATGGTGAAGGTTGACCGGCATGATTTTGCCTCACCGTCCAAAGTCCAGTCCCCTGAAGCTCCGGCTATTTGCGCCTATCCAACACACCCAGGGTTACCCCGGGAGGTTCAGGCCAGATTTTGCGACCTTGCCGCAACCAGCGATTCCGTAATCATCGTAGGAGAGCATGGAGTCGGCAAGGATGTTCTGGCTTACGCGATTTTTGACGCTGCGGAACGATTTAAAGAGGTTCTTGTTCCTGTTGATGGCAGGAAAATGGGCTCAGACTCTTTTTTCATGGCCCGTTCGGGCAACAGAGCGCCTGGCGAATCATCGAAAACCGCAGAACAGATCAGGTTTCTTTTTGGATACCAATACGTTTCATCAAAAGGGGTTGTGAAGTCTTCTCCGGGATATGTTGAACTGGCGGATGAGGGTGCGCTTTTTATCAGAGGGGCTCATCGCCTGACTCCTGTCACCCAGCAAAAACTCCTTGATACGCTAAAGACCGGAGTCTACTGTCCATTGGGAAGTGATAATCCAGTAAAAATAAACTTTCGACTGATATGCTCCACCAATCTTGAGCCCTCAAAATATGATTCGGACAACCACCCGCTTCTTTTCGAGCTTGCCGACAGGGCATTAGTAATACCGCCTTTACGCGACCGGCGCGATGTGATCCCAGGTCTTGCGCAGAGCTATCTCGAACACTACGCAAGGGAAATGAATACCAGGGTCCCAAAGCTCGCCGAATTAACCATTAAGGCAATGACCGACTATTCATGGCCCGGGAACGACCTTGAACTGGCAAATGCCATGCGGCAGGCCGTAATAGTTGCGCCTGGCGAGATTGTCAGGCGACAGGATGTTACTTTTGACTCCAGAAAAAAGGTTTCAAAGGTAAAGTATGACCTGCTGGAGCTTAAACCGGTGCAACAGGTATTACAAAGCCCTCTTTTCCCGGCTATACTCCAGAGCGCATTTGTCCCAATTTTTATTGCCATATTGCTGATGCTGTTTCTAGGCCCCCCTGACCCATCAGGCAATCTGGCCGCAATGGTAATGTGGTCACTGGCATGGCCCGGGATGATTATCGGGGCTTTATTCGGGGCTCGAATCCTTTGCAGCGTTTGCGCCATCGGAGCGTTGAGCAAACTGGCCAAACGAATTGTGTCTCTTGAAATACCTTTTCCGGTAGCATTGACAACCCGAAGCGACTTCCTGATCGCAGGTGGAATTCTATTTATTATCTGGATAGAATGCGCGACGGACATCCGGAGTTCTCCGTTCAATCTTGGTCTGCTACTGCTGAGTATGTTCGTGATAGCGTTTGTGCTTAACACCATTTGGGCGAGGCAGGCCTGGTGTCGTTACATCTGTCCGCTCGGTGGGATGAACGGTTTGCTGGCCCGGGTTTCCATGCTCGAACTAAGGGCCGACAATGCTGTTTGTCTTTCCAGTTGCAATTCACAGGAATGTTTTTACGGCACTGAAAAATACGAAGGATGTCCTTTCGGACAGGTCGTCGCTACCCTGCACAGCAACCAGTTCTGCAAACTCTGCGGGAATTGTGTCAAGAACTGTCCGCATTCCGCAATACACCTGAATCTTAGAATACCTGGATATGAATTGGGCGAGGTTCGTTATGTCCGTGCCGGCACTGGTTTTCTGGTTCTCGGGCTTATTGGGGGATTGCTCAGCGACATGCTGACTCGTGGAACATGGTTTAATAGCATGATTTCATGGGCGCCCGACAATTTCATGCTACGATTCACAGTAATTTTTGTCGGACTGATTGCCTTGGTAAATCTTGTATCCATGGTTGCAGTTGCGTTTTCCCACCATTTGTTCAAGGAGCGGTTCTGGGAGAATTATTCACGATTTGCGCTGGCGCTTCTGCCGCTAACGTGTATGTCATTCCTTGCCTTCCACGCGTATTATCTGTTCAGTCTCGGGCCTCAGATAATCGGGTTGCTTGCCCGGTATCTTGGTATACATGGCGTTACT
>CAITZA010000013.1 GCA_903896745.1 uncultured Desulfomonile sp.
CTTGAATCATTCTTCAGGGAGCATGGCGCATCAAAAATAATTCCGATAACTGAACCAAAGATAATACTGTATTCAAAAACAAAGGCAGTGGCTCGAGGAGTCGTAAAGACACAGGCTTCCGATCAAACCTCCAGCGACATTGAATACATGGCGCTGTTCACAAAGGAAAACAACCGTTGGAAAATATCACAGATAGAAGATCAGCCAATAGCCTCGCTCAAGGCCTACACAAAACTGATGGAATTGGCGTGGCTGTTGGGCGATTGGACCAACGCAAACGGAGATGATGCAGCAGAGGTAAAATTTGATTGGGCGCCCAACAGGAGTTTCATTACAGGTTCTTTCAAGATTCTGTCTGACGGTAATACAGATATGGAGGGAACTCAAATCATAGCGTTGGATCCCTCTACAAATTTGCTGCGTTCATGGGTATTCGATTCCCAGGGAGGCATAGGGGAGGGGACCTGGACCAGGGATGGTTCAGGGTGGGCTGTCAGCATGGTAACTACTCTGGCTGATGGACAAAAGGCCTCAGCAATAAACATCTTTCGTCCGGATGGACCTGATCGTTTCATCTGGAAATCGATTGGTAGAGAACTCGCGGGTTTGCCACTACCCAATATTGAGGAAATCCTGGTGGTCAGGGATAATGCGCCGAAGAATAAACCGGACAAGAAATAGGTATACATACCGGAGTGACTCATGAAAAGAATTTGTCTTATCTCGTTGTGCTATTTGGTGACAATGGTTTGGTCCATAGACCTGTCTGACGCCCGGGGTGGTTTTGGTGGTGGACGTGGCGGTTTTGGCGGAGCAGAATTCCGGGGAGGCGGTGGCGAACCAGGCTATCGCGGTCAGATGGGCGGAGAGCGTAGAGGTGAACGAACGAGAGAACCCGAAACCCGTGAGCGAGATCGTGTCAAGAAACCTTCATCCGAATCCAGACCGGGAAAAACCGGAACAGGAGGATATGGCTCTCTCGGAGATGCACAGAATAAACCTACTCGTGAAAATCTGCAAAAGTTCCTGAATCTTCCTCCGCAGGCTGAATCCGGGTTGTCCAATCTGGGGAAGGCTGGGGCAATTGGAGCGGCGGGAGCGCTTGGAGCGATGGGCGTTCAACATCTCATGGAAAAACCTGGAGTAGGCGAAAGACCGGAACGCGGCGATCGTCCTGCAAGGCTTGATCGTGACTTAGGTAAAGATGGACGGCCAGATCAGTGGGCTTCCAACCGAGACCGTGCCAATGCCGACCAGATCAGGCAAAATGTAAAAAACAGATATGACAATCTCTTTACTCCACAATGGTGGGCGGATCATCCCAACCTGGCTCATCAGTACTGGGAAAATATGGGCAAGTACCAATATGCGTGGAACCATTGGTGGCGACCAGCCGCATGGGGAGCGCTGGCCGGATGGGTGGCTGGTTCGGCATGGGCTTCACCACAGTATTATGACTACTCGTCCGGTATTTACTACGAGGGAGACAATGTCTACGTAAATGACGCGCCGGTCGCTTCCGCCCAGGACTATTACCAACAGGCCGCTAAAATTGTCCAAACGCCGGTGGATTCTACAAACCAGTCTGATGATTTGATGCCGCTCGGTGTTTTTGCTCTCTCTCAGGTTGATTCGACAAGCTCAAACATGCTTTTGCAATTAGCGGTGGACAAACAGGGCTTGATCAAAGGGACGTATTACAACACCGGCGCCAAGACTACCAGGCCGGTCAAGGGATCTGTTGACAAACAGACCCAAAGGGCAGCATGGTCATTTGCGGATGGAAAGAATACCGACATGATAATGGAAACCGGAATCTACAATCTGACACTTGACCAGACCGAAGCGCTTGTTCATTTCGGTCAGAACAAGACTCAGAGATGGTTGATGGTTCGCATGGAACAACCGGAGCAGGAAAAAACAAAGGCGGCCCAAAATAACTGATGTTAAAATCATAGTCGTCGGCGCTGGTCATGCGGGATGTGAGGCGGCTCTGGCCGCATCACGCATGGGATTGACCGTCTGGATGTACACGTTGAGCGCAGACTCTATTGGCCTGATGCCCTGTAACCCATCGATCGGCGGGCTGGGCAAAGGACATCTGGTCAAGGAAATAGACGCGTTGGGCGGTCACATGGGTAAAGCTGCAGACGAAAGCTGCATCCAGTACAAGAACCTTGGGACAAGCAAGGGACCGGCTGTTCAGGGTTCCCGCATGCAATGCGATCGTCTCGATTATTCAATTTCCATGAAGCATGCCGTCGAGTCCGAACAGAATATTCTGGTTCGGCAGGAAATGATAGACGGACTCATTATTGATGGTCGCCGTTGTTGCGGAGTGGTCGAGCGATCAGGTTACAGAATTTATTCTCAAGCAGTCATTCTTGCAACAGGAACATTTCTTGCCGGAATGATTCATCAGGGGCCGGTCAGTTATGGAGCGGGTCGCGCAGGAGAATTTCCTGCTATAAAATTGTCGGAATTCCTGAGAGGTATGTCTCTGCCGTGGGGCCGCTTCAAGACCGGAACCCCGCCGAGGGTAAAGGGTTCGACTGTAAACCTTGGCGAAATGCTTGAAGACAGTGGAGACGAAGTTTCAAAACCGTTCTCGATGACTACAGAAAAGATAGTTCGTCCCAATCGGTCATGCTTCCGGACATACACATCTGACCTCACCCACGAAATAGTAAGAAAGAACCTCAAGAAATCGTCGCTTTACTCCGGCGCTATCAAGGGCGCCCCAGCCAGGTACTGCCCCTCACTTGAGGATAAAATTGCACGCTTCCCGGATAGGGGACGCCATCCTGTGGTTGCCGAACCTGAAGGCTTGCGCACAAACGAACTTTATCTAAAGGGGCTTGGCAATTCTCTGCCGGCGGAATTGCAGCCTGAGCTGGTGAGGTCGGTTCCCGGGCTGGAAAAAGCTGAAATTGTAAGACCGGCGTATGCGATAGAGTACGACTACATAGACCCCACATGCCTTAAACTGACCCTCGAAACCAAGCTATACGAAGGATTGTACCTTGCCGGCCAGATAAATGGCACTTCTGGATATGAAGAAGCCGCCGCTCAGGGTCTTATGGCCGGTATCAACGCATCGCTATCCATACTTTCCAGACAACCGTTTATTCTTGACAGGTCTGAAGCCTATATAGGGGTCATGATAGATGATCTGGTTACGCGAGGAGTGGTTGAGCCATATAGAATGTTCACATCCAGAGCCGAGTACAGGCTCCTTCTCAGGGAAGACAATGCCCCAGAACGTCTGCTGAAAAAAGGAAACGAGATTGGCCTGGTGAGCGACCTTTTGCTCAACCGGCTCGATCAAAAACAAAAACGCTTCTTTTTCCTCATGGAAAAGCTCCAGAACATCAAAATCAAGCCCTGCCATGAAATTAATGAAATGATTTTGAGAAAAAACGGCAGTGAACTCAAGGAGTCAGTGAGCGCTGCAAAGTTTTTGCGAAGACCTGAAATATCTGTTTCGGACATTAGAGATCTTGGTCTGAATGAAGATATTGAAGATGATGTGGCCTTCAAGATTGAAGTGGAACTCAAGTATGAAGGATATATCGAACGACAGCGTCGTGAGGCGGCGCATTTCCGGAAGCTCGAAAAGATGGCCATTCCGGATGACCTTGATTATGACGTGATTCCTGGCTTGTCAAGGGAACTCAGAGAACGTCTTTCAAAATTCCACCCCACATCCCTGGGGCAGGCTTCCAGAATATCGGGGATAACCCCGGCTGCGCTCACAGCCCTGATGGTGGGTATTAGGGCTGCTCAGGCGGCTCGCTGCGTCAGTGTTGATTCTCCGGGTGACCTATCAGACCTTTATGAGACCTGATGACCCATTAGCTGATGGAATCCATGGAACCCCTGGTTCAAAGACGCTGGGCCATCACAACAGGGTTATTGCTGTTTCTCAAGTAGCGTATTGAGATCTTCCGACAACCCCCTGACAAAACTACCATCAATCTGAAATATGGTATTCTGATAATCAGTAGGATCAACAATCACATTTATTATGTCTGGGACTTTGGGGGCGCCTTGATCTGTAGATGGTTTTTCGACATCAGGTTCGCCTTGATCAGCAGTTTTTTCATCTATTTGGTCGGGCGGGTCGTGGGGCGGCGCTGTATTAACCCATCCCATCTTGAGAATTTTCGAGGCGCCTGAATTTGCTGCGCCCAGATTGATCACCACCTTGGGTTCAGAAAGGCCCAATGAATCCAGATTGCCGGGGATCGGGGATACAAGCGACACGTAATTCAAGTCTCTAAGTTTCCATAATATTCCTGTTACGCTCCAGTCCTTTATAGGAGTCACTTTTTCAGGCTCCTCCAAGTTCCATTTCTTTTCCGGAGATTTTTTCAAGAGCCAATTTTTTCCGTCGAGCACAATCCTAATGGTATCTATTTGAAGTATATTTAAACTTATTAAGGACTTGTCCTGCAACACATCGACATCCAGTTTGAAATCGGTAATTGATGGATCGTCTACAACATAAACCGTGTCAATTCCTTCTATCTGAACATAATCCCCACGTTTCACTGGTGAATCATTTTGCGACTTTATCTGGGTCCCAATACAAAGAGTTTGATTAATATCCTTTCCAAAGATTGAAATTCTGTCTCTTGGAGGGGTCAAGCCAAACATATCAGAACCTTTTTCAGGATCATCGTGAATTTCCAGAGCTGTCAGATTTGAAAGTTTTCTCAATAGCGTACTGATGACAACATTCTTTACCCTGAATTTTTCTGGAGTAACCATGTCCCATTGACCTACTCCATCTCTATGGAATTCATTCTCAACCCCCTTTTTCTGTATTATTACGCGGTCTATATCTGAGGGCGCGAATGACATGATAGTTTTGTCTCGCAGATCAAAGGTGTTTTTTTCCATGGCCGTTTTTAGTGTGTCCGCGACCAGAAAGAGTTTTGAAGGATCCTTGAGGCGAAGATAATAGGAAGATTTTGAAGGATTCTGAGCTCCGAAGAGCATCTCATATCTCTTTCCTCCTGAAAAGGTTACGTTTACATGGAGGGTGGGACTTTCAAAGCCATACTCAGCCCAGTTAACCTGATCATCACTTATTGTTCGCTCGGGAGAAGCCTCTATAATCGTGGTGATAAGAGATCTTACAGCGTATTCATCCGCCTTTGCCTTGATTGGATTCAGTATTACCCAATCTGAAGAAGGTTTGCTCAACTCTATCTTTCCGATGGTGGGGCTCGAAAGTTCGATCTGAGTTATGAGATCCTTATCATCCGGAATGAACCGGGCTAACTGTTTTTCCTGTCTTTCCCTATCCTGCCTGTAACCATGCTCGACGAAATAAATATACCCCACAATGCCAGCCAGTACTAAAAAATAAACAATCAGACGTGACGGTTTCATTGTGTAAAGCTCTCTCTGCGATCTTCTTGCATAATGATAAAATATAAAACCAGGAAACTCAAAGAATCATTTGGTTGTTACCCTGCGTCTGTAAAAAAATACGGTCATCCCAATCACGATAACAAATGAAGGGGTTACAATCACTGGAACAGTGAGCGCGACTAGTGAATCGTAAGCTGTCAGTACGACTGGTTGGGCCTTGAGCGATTTGGGCCGGACAGATATAAGGTTTTCATCCTCTGCCAGCCAGGAAATGGTATTCATGAACAAATCACCATTACCCTGCAATCTGTAAAATTTGTTTGAAGCAAACTGTGAGCTTCCGAAGACGACGATTCTAGCTTTTTTAGCCGGACTCGCGTTTTCCATAACGCCTGAGTCATCGGATTTGGGTTTCTGGGCGATCTCATTTTGTGTGGGAGGATTATCTGTAATAGGTTTTAGATCATCCGGTTTTTTTGGGGCGGCCTGGAGCGAAAGCGTGGACACAGCCATGACCGGGATGGGACCTTTTTTGCCGAATTTTTCGTCAAAATCGGCAGAGCCTGATAGAAGCTGAGGCTCGGAGATCGTCCATGAGACTGGACTGGTCATTGCAAGTTCGAGGGTATTCGTGGTGTCTGGCAAATTCTTGAGTGCTCGAACTGAGCGTGCCTGCGGGAAAAAAGACGCGACATCAAAGTTTTTAGTTATGGGAAACTGGGCATAGGAAGTAATTACCGGCATGAGGTAATCACCACCCAGCGCCTGGCTCATTTTATCAACCACAATGTCATCAGTTAACTCGAAACCGTATTTTGAAAGCGCCAGAGAAAATTCCCTGGTCTGAAACGGATTCAGCATGACGAGCATTGCTCCGCCGCGGCTCAGGAATTCCTCAATGGCTTTGAGTTCCTCCGGCATCGGGTCAGTGCGAGGTCCGGCTACAACCAGAACTGCGGCGTCCGACGGTATGCCCGAAGACTGCAAGAGAATGATTTCTTCAGTTTTGTAGTTCTGTCTCTCAATCTGCTCACGCGCAATACTAAAACCTATCGTATCAGTAGACGTTGTTGAGAGTTCTCCATGGCCTTTCAGAAAATACACTTTCCTGGTTTCATCCCTCTGCAATCTGACCAGGGCATTAGTGAACGTTTCTTCGTCAACAACGCTCAATCTCTCTGATTTATTTCCAGATTTAATGAGCGCCGTCGGGTAGGATTCAATCCTGTTCTGCAGAGATATCGCTCTTTCCTTGTCAGGATCATAAAAACTGTACTGGATGTCGCTCCATACATCACGATATTTGTCTAGCAGGTCAGAGACATCATTGCGAGAACGCTGGTCCTTGGACTCATAAAATGCAAGAACTTCAATCGGCTTTTTCTCGTCCCTGAACTGCTCCGCGATCTTTATGCTCTGGGAAGACAGGGAGTGTTGTTTTGCCTGGGTAACATCCCATCGGACGGGATTTTTCATCGCAATGTATTGAAGACTGACCATTATGGCCAGAAATATTATAACGCTTATGATGGAGCTTCCACCAAGCAGGAGTTTTCTATGGGCATAAGTGTTTTTCATTGTTTATCCTCTCCATCGTAGCGATTCCAGCGATCTAAGACACAAAAAAATAAAGAAAACCGTAAAAAAGAGGAAAAAACTCAGATCAGACAACGATAATATTCCCTTATGAAATGATTCCAGCCGTTCGAGGATGGATAACTGTTTTAGAATAACACCCCAGGTTTGACCAGCAAATGAAGAAGCCCAACTGATTATCCAGAACATGAGCGCCAGGCCGAAGGATATTGCTGCTGAAACAATCTGGTTTTCAGTCATGATTGAAACAAATATCCCAAGTCCGGCGAACGCCGCGCCCATCATGAGTAGACCAAGGTATCCGGAAAGAAAAACGCCTACATCAAATTCTCCAAGTCTCCAGAGTATGATGGGATAGCTGATGGTTCCAGACAGCATCACAATCAGAACCGCCAACGCTGCGAAAAACTTGCCCAACACCGCTGACAAATCCGATATTGGATAAGTCATAAGAAGCTCAATAGCCCCGGTCTTCTTTTCCTCGGAAAATAGTCTCATCGTGAGCAAGGGTATCAGAAATAGCAGCACAATGCTCATATTCTGGGTGAGTGGCCTGACAACAACGTCGGTCAAATTGATTCGCTGCGATATCATGGGATCGTTTGCCGCCTGAAGTGATATCAAACTCATTACGGAAAGATTTGCCCAAAAAAAGAAACCAGAGATCAGAAGAAAAATAGTTATGACCGAATATGCAATTGGAGAAACAAAGAAATTGGCCATTTCTTTTCTGAAAATAGCTAAGAAACCTGTCATCTAGGCCACCTCTTTATTCTGGAGATTTTCAGTTGATTGTGGTTCGATGGGTTCTTCAGTGATCAAGTCTATAAAAACGTCTTCCAAGCTGAAATCTATGGATTTAAGCTCAAGCAAATCCCATCCTCTTGCTACTATGAGTCTTGCCAACTCTGACCTTACTTCCACCTCAGGCAGCGATTCTACCGTAACCACTGCAACCCCATCTATTTCAGAAGCGCCTGTTTTAACACTCAGAACTCCCGGCGCCGCAGACAACAAGTTCGTCAGGTCGGTCTCAAGAGCCCTGACCGCAATGCTGCAACGCCGAGACTTCCCCTTGACCGCCATCAGGTTTGATGGCGTATCCTCCGCTACCAATGTTCCTCTATTAATTATGATGACCCTGTCACAAATCTGGCTGACTTCCGGAAGAATGTGAGTTGACAGGATGACGGTCTTGTTCTTGGACAACCCTTTGATGAGACTGCGTATTTCACGGATCTGGCGCGGGTCTAGCCCTATGGTGGGTTCATCCAGAATAATGATCGGAGGGTCTCCGATGAGAGCCTGCGCTAACCCAAGTCTCTGGCGATATCCTTTTGACAACCATTTTACGAGCTTACCCATGACGTCATCCAAACCGACAGAACTGGATACCCGCTCTATTTCAGCTTTCCTGTTGCCGGAAGGAACCCCTTTGGCCCTACATACAAAATCCAGGTAACTGCAAACTCTCATCCAGTCATACAGAGGGACGTTCTCAGGTAGGTATCCCAGGTTCCGTCGGATTTTCATAGAGTCACTCAATGCGTCCATCCCAAGAATTCTGATAGAACCGGAACTCGGGGGCGTATAGCAGGTCAACATCCTCATGGTGGTGGTCTTGCCTGCCCCGTTAGGTCCCAAGAACCCCACAACGGATCCGGTCTGAACAGTAAAACTGATATTGTTGATGGCGGCCAAGCGACCGAAATATTTGGTCAATCCTTGGACCTCAATCATAGCGCCCTCCTGTTAGCCTAGTTGCTAGAAATGCCGTTTTACTAATTACTTCGTATTTGTCAATACCATGATTATAATAAACGTAAATACGTAAAGTTAAATAAATTCAATTATAACTGACATAGTATAAGTCATATAAGGCTTTAATTTAGAATACGATATTGCTTACAGATGTTGACGAAGCCCTTATGGGATGATATAGTTATTCACAGGAGAGCATTCGTGTTTTCAGAATGTTACAGTCATTTTACGAGCAGGCGACAAGAAATGAATACATATTCAGAATCCGGATTTGGCCGCAGTTTCAAACTGATTTTTTCCGCCATACTGATTGTATTGGTGACTGCCGTTTTTCCTGCCGTGGCTCCTGCCGATCAATCCAATGTGGCTAAGGCGGAAAACGCATTTTTTCGTGGAAGCCATCTGTTGTCACGCGACAACATACTGGAGGCGCTGCCGGCTCTTGAGGAAGCGGTAAAACTTGACCCCAATACCCGAAAATACAGTAAGACTCTGGCTGTGGCATATAACAATTTCGGAATAAAACTGGCCAGGGAAGGTCGTCCCCTAGATGGTTTGCGAGCCATTGAAAAAGCCATGTCAATTGAACCAGAGGACGCTGAAATTAGAGGTAACTTCGTAAGCGCGGTCCTTCAGGCTGTTGCGGGTCATAGCGACAAATTGAGGATTGAGGACAAGATGTATTTTGTACAGAAAGTTATGGAGTTAGACCCTGGAAATGTTTCAGCGAAAAAAGCTATGGCTGCGCTTCTGAATAATCAGGGGATAGGCGTTCCCAAAGGGGGTGTGACCTCCAGCGAGATTGAGGCGCTTAATACCGCTTTTGAAATGGATCCGAATAATCTGAAGATAAGAAAAAATCTGAGCGTCGCATATTATAACACCGCCTTACAGAAGGGCAAAGAAAACGCCTTTGAGGAACAGATTGAACTTCTAAGAAAGGCGGAAACCTATGTAGCCAATGATCAGC
>CAITZA010000014.1 GCA_903896745.1 uncultured Desulfomonile sp.
CAGATTGTCCACGAACTGCATGTCCATCAGGTAGAGCTGGAAATGCAGAATGAGGAACTCCGGCGGACGTCTCTGGATTTAGAGCTTTCAAGAATCAAATACAGGGACCTCTACGATTTTGCTCCAGTAGGATACCTTTCAGTTGACAGTAAAGGTATCGTGTTGGAGGCAAACCTGACGTCAACCATGTTGTTGGGACGGGACAGGAAAGAAGTGGTTGGAAGGCCGGTTTCGCGTTTTATTTTCAACCAGGACACCGACATATTTCACCTGATGTTTCATAAGATGTTTGAGACGAATTACAAGCAGATTTGTGAGCTGCGGTTTTACAGAAAGGACTTGTCGCTTTTTGAAGCCCAATTGGAAGGCTCTGTCTCCGAAGAGGAAGAATCTATCCCAAGGTATGCAAGGCTGATACTGTCCGACATAACCGAACGCAAGCAATCAGAGCATGCCTTGAGGCAGAGCAACAAACGATATATGGATCTCACCGAACTGTTACCTCAGCTAGTGTATGAGGCGGATAAAAACGGAATATTCACGTTTGCCAATTCCGCTGCACTCAATGTCTTGGGGTACACAGCCGGGGAAGTGATCGACAGACTGAGTGTTGCGGAGGTTGTCGTTCCGGAAGATCGGGAAACCGTTAACTGCCACATAGAGAAACTAATCAATGGACAGAAATTATCAATACTGCAATGTTCATTGTTGGAAAAAGACGGGACAACTCTTCCCGTGCTGGTCTATTCGAGTCCCATATACGATGAACTAAGGATTACAGGAATCAGGGGGGTAGCCATAGACGTCAGCCCCCTGAAGAAGGCGGAAGAAGAGAGGGAACAACTGCGGGAACAGCTTTATCGTTCCGAGAAACTCGCGGCGCTTGGCACTCTGGTTGGTGGGATCGCTCATGATTTTAACAACATGCTTCAGATCATAGTGGGGTATTCCGAAATTTTGATGGATGACGCCGGAAAAGGCAAGGTGGACTATTCGAGCGCCAAGGCTATTTTCAAGACCGCGGAGGAGGGCGCCGAACTGGTTCGCAAGCTGATGTCCCTTGCGCAAAAATCTAACGCGTTCCTGCGTCCCTTGGATTTGAATGAACAACTCAGGGAAATCCACGCTGTCCTTAACCGAACGCTTCCATTGTCGATTCATGTTAGCCTTGATTTGACGGGCGATCGTTCTATTATCCGTGCCGATCACAATCAGATTCACAAAATTGTCATGAACCTTGTTTCAAACGCAACCGAGGCAATGCCGAATGCTGGCAGGATAAGGATTGCAACCAGGAAGGTTGTGCTCGACGCTGATCAGGTCCGGAACAAGGACGGACTTAAACCGGGCGAATACGTTGAGCTTGCAGTATCTGATAATGGCCAGGGCATTGACAGGCGACTCATCGGAAAGATATTTGATCCGTTTTTTTCGACAAAACAAAGGGGAACCGGCCTCGGCCTCTCCGTAGCGCGGGGCATCGCTCAACAGCACGGTGGTCAAATAACCTGCGAAAGCCAACCCGGAAAGGGCAGCGAATTCAAGGTATATTTCCCTGCAATCTGATCTGTCCGTTATCCGAGCGAAAACACAACAAAAATAAAATGATTCCATGACGTGGACATGGAAATGTCATGGATAATCGGAGTCCAATTGTTTCTTTGGAAGGAGTCTTAATACGAACAAATTATGGGCAGGATGACCG
>CAITZA010000015.1 GCA_903896745.1 uncultured Desulfomonile sp.
CCATGAAACACTCCGAAAAATTTGCTACTTCTGTGAATTTTATGTAACCTTCCTTAAGTGAAAACTCATTTAGGGGCCCCAGCAATTCAAAGATGACCTTGCGAGTAACGCTTTCGAGAATTCTGCCATCGAGAGGCGGGGTGACAATTTCTCCTGAGGGTCTAACAAAAAAAATTGTGAATGTAGACCCCTCGAGAACGGTATCCTTGTCCTCAGGACACAGAAAGAGTGTATCGTAAGCGTTGCGTGATGGCACAACGGTCTGGTGAGCGATGATGGCGCCAATGTAGTTGAGTAATTTCACGCCAGGCAGCATTCGTTGATGAGAGAATGTGGCAAGAGAGACCCCGTCTCTGTAGTCATTTGGGGTTGGGGGTACCATTTTTTGGACCGCTATATAGAGGTGAGCGCCTGACCCAGACTGTTTCATAGTCGCCCCCTCAAGGCCACCACTAAAGATGATGTCCAGCAGAAGGTCTGATCCAGAGGATAGCGATTGGTTTTTTGCTATGAGTTCGGCAAGCAGGATCTCCAGATCCATTCTGGTCATGGGGGGAATCATAAATATGGCTTTGGCTGAGCTGTACAGGCGATCCAGATGATCCTGGAGACGGTATATCTTTTGATTGACTGTGCGGCAGGCCGTAAAAATACGATATCCCCTTATGGTTCCACTTATATCGTCCCAATAAGGCAAAGACAGTTCGTTTGTGTTCACAAAAGCGTTTCTTTGATACGAGATCATTTTATTTCCGTCCTGTTTACAAGAGTCTGGTGGCCCATTTTATGTGACCAGCGTCAGTCATTCCCCGAACCATGGAAAATATTGAAGCGCCCAACGCTCCACCGACGGCGTCGGCTATCATATCTCCGAACTCAAAACTTCTTCCTTCGACAAACAACTGATGAATTTCATCGGAAATCCCATAAAACGTGCAGAAAAGGATTGAAAACCAAATGACATTCTGCCTGACTATTCTATAATTGTTGATGACCGATAGGCTTCTGGCGAAAAGAAACCCCAGAACCAGATATGCCAGGACATGAAACATCTTGTCTGAAAAAGGAATATTTGGCGCCGCATGACCAGGAATACCGGACATATAAAAAAGTAGGCCACAGTAAAGAAGTGTAGGCGCGATATACTTGCCAATCCTGTTCATTAAACTCTGACAACTGCAAAAAACCCTAAACAAGCCCACGTTGAAGAACTTTTACTTCATGCCCACTATCTAGGAGGCATTGCCACAACACTTCTTGTATTTTTTCCCCGAACCGCAAGGACACGGGGAATTTCGCCCAATCTTCTCGTTGGAGCGCTTCATGGTTTTGGGAGTGGAAGATCCTTTGGTCAAGCTATCATGAATTTGGTTCATCTCCTGATCGCGAGCGGCGGCTAGTTCGTCCAGTTCATTATGACTTGCGATCTTGACCAGAAATAGGTTCCTGACAGATTCCGCCTTGATTCGGTGACTCATTTCCAGGAAAAGTTCATAACCCTCTTTCTGGTATTCCTTCAGGGGATCACGTTGGCCATATCCTCGCAGACCGATTCCGTCCTTTAGGTGATCCATGCTCAGCAGGTGATCCTTCCATTGATTGTCAACCGCCTGAAGCATAATAAATTTTTCTAGCTCTCTCATAATGGCGGGGGTGACCTCTTGTTCCTTCAGGTCATAATAGGCTTTGACAGCATCCAGAATTTGTTCTTCGATACCTGTTCTATTTTGTTCACTTTCAGGAAGCCTGGAGAAATCAAACTTCACCCCGAACTGAGCCCAAAGATTCTCTTCTATTGCGTTTATATCCCAGTCTTCAAAATGTGATTTTTCGTCGATATACCTATCAACAATTTCCTCTACGATGTCTTCGGTCATCCCGATTACATTTTCCTTGAGGTTGGTCCCCCCAAGAATGAACCGTCTCTGGGAGTAGACGACTTCCCTCTGCTTGTTCATAACATCGTCAAATTCCATCAAATGTTTTCTGATTTCAAAGTTATGGGCTTCCACTTTTTTCTGGGCGTTTTCGATGGCCTTGGTGGTATATTTGTGCTCAATGGGCTCACCTTCCTCCATGCCCACCCTCTCCATGATCATTTTGACCCTTTCGCCACCAAAAATTCTCATGAGATCATCTTCCAGAGAGAGGTAAAAGCGGCTGGAACCAGGATCGCCCTGTCTTCCCGAGCGACCTCTCAACTGGTTGTCTATACGCCTGGCTTCATGTCTCTCGGTGCCAAGTATGTGCAACCCGCCGGCTTCTATTACCAAACGGCGCTCTTCGTCACACATCTGAACGAATTCATTCAGCGTACTTGCGTATTCTTCAGGTTTCTCGTTCCTGTTGATTCGAGCGTTTGCCAGAAACTTGGGATTGCCTCCAAGAATAATATCTGTTCCTCTTCCCGCCATGTTCGTAGAGATGGTTACAGCCTTGTGTCTACCGGCTTGGGCCACGATTTCAGCTTCAAGCGCATGGTTCTTGGCATTGAGAATGTTGTGATGAACACCTAATTTTTTTAATCGTTTGGAGAGCTCTTCAGATTTTTCAATTGAAATAGTGCCGACAAGAACCGGCTGTCCTTTCTTGCTGAGATTCCTGATTTCGTCGATGACCGCCTCAAATTTTTCGGTTTCTGTCTTGTAAATCAGATCAGAATGATCCATTCGAACCATAGGTAAATTAGTAGGAATAACGACAACTTCCAGGTTATATATTTTCTTGAACTCGGGCGCCTCCGTGTCAGCGGTGCCGGTCATACCGGCAAGTTTGTCGTACATCCTGAAATAATTCTGGAAAGTGATAGTGGCTAAAGTCTGGTTCTCGTTCTCAATCTTGACTGTTTCCTTGGCTTCAAGCGCCTGATGCAAACCGTCGGAATACCTTCGGCCAGGCATCAATCGACCGGTAAATTCATCGACTATGATAACCTGTCCATCTTTAATAATGTAATCAACGTCGCGCCGGAAAAGCGTGTGAGCCTTCAACGCCTGATTGACGTGATGCAGAGTCTCTATCTGAGACGGATCATAAAGATTGCCCACATTGAGGGCCCGTTCCACGCGTGCTATGCCCTCTTCCGTCAGAGCCACACTTCTGGCTTTTTCATCGCGTGTGTAATGGACATCCTGTTGCAATCCTGGAATGACCCTGTTAATGCGATAGTATCGGTCTGTATTTTCGTGGGTAGGTCCCGATATGATCAAAGGGGTTCTGGCTTCATCAATCAGAATACTGTCAACTTCATCAACTATGGCATAGTGAAGGTCTCTCTGAACGTAATCATCCAAAGAAAACTTCATATTATCGCGCAGATAGTCAAATCCGAATTCGTTGTTGGTTCCATAGGTGACATCACAGGCATAGGCCTGGCGTCTTTGTTCATCACTCAGGTCATGAACTATCACGCCTACGGAAAGGCCCAGAAACTTGTATATGGCGCCCATCCATTCAGCGTCACGTTGAGCCAAATAATCGTTTACAGTAACGACATGAACACCCAGACCAGATAGAGCGTTCAGATATACCGCCAGGGTAGCGGCCAGGGTCTTGCCCTCGCCGGTCTTCATTTCTGCTATTTTTCCCTGATGCAAAACTGTTCCGCCGATAAGCTGCACATCGAAATGACGCATTCCTAATGTTCGTATGGAAGCTTCCCGAACCAGAGCATAGGCCTCAGGTAACAGATCATCTTCTGTCTCGCCGTCAGAAAGCCTGCTTCTGAATTCAGATGTCTTCGCAAGCATCTGTTCATCAGTCAATGCGCTTATTGAAGGCTCAAGTTCATTTATGGAACTGACCATAGGCTCAATTTTCTTGAGATCCCTGTCATTCTTGCTACCAAACAGCCTTTTGGCTAAAGATGCAAACATCGTTTGAATTCGTCTCCTGTGCTGACGGGGAATGTTATGTCAGCCAAAACTCAAGTGAATCAATTTGAGCCCAGTAGATCGGGAGTTGGACAAGCGTTCTACTGGAAACCGGCAAATCTGTAACACACGCGCATATCAGTGTCAACAACGACTACTGTTATAAAGAGACATGTGGAACAGCGTCTCTGTTCCCGGTCGGAAAAGCTAAATCAGGTCGAATAAATTGATGCCGTTAATTTGTCCGGGGATTCGACCGGAACCAATACCCGATTCTTTATTGATTTGGCATGCCGTCGTTGAAACCATTGATTTAGAAAGTATTCCAAGACCACATATCAATTGAAAGAGAAGTTGATCATCCAAATCTCTAGCCGTTGCAAAAGTGATGATCAATTGCGTCAAGAAGACCATCAATAGTGTATTCCGATGCTTCCAAAGTAGGCTCTAACCCGAATTCACGAATTGTCCGCGATGTCACAGGCCCTATTGAAGCGAGAACTACCCCTTCTAACAGACTTCCGGCATCTTCTTTTCCTACAAGTTCCATGAAATGGGTTACTGTCGAGGAGGACGTAAAAGTAATTACGTCAATATCCCTGTTTGCGAGAGATTCCCTGACAGGTTTCACATCCGCATGATCAGGCAAATCTGTTCTGTATGCAGTAACCACACTGACGCTGCCTCCCATACCGGAAATACCCTCGGGGAGAATGTCCCTGGCCTTTTCAGCCCTTGGAATGAGGAATCTTTTTCCGACAATATCCTTTTGTCTGAGGGCATCGAGAACACCCTCCTGTATGAACTGAGCAGCAAGCAGTTCAACTTTTATGCCGTGCTTTCGGATAGCCTGTGCGGTAACAGGGCCGATGGCGCCAAACTTCGGACCGGCTAGTTCCCGAATGTCGTGTCCGGTCGAAAAAAAACGTCGGAAAAAAGCATCCACACCATTTACCGAAGTGAAAATTATCCAGTCATAACAGGATGCGCTGGATATGGATCGATCGAGATCCGAGAAATCATGCGGCTCCTTGATTTGTATAGTAGGGAAAAGCAATGGCTTGCCGCCCTGCCCCAGTATTCTATCTGCCATTTTCACTGACTGCTCGCGGCTTCTGGTGATTAGCACCTGTTTGCCGAACAAAGGCTTTTTTTCATACCAGTCCAATTTTGGTTTTAATGACGCTACTGAGCCGACCACAAGGACAGCCGGAGCTTTGAAGCCTCTTTTGAGGGATTCCTCAGCTATATGTTGAAGGCAACTCAGGAAGGATGACTGATCGGGAGTAGTCCCCCACCTCACAAGGGCTGCTGGAGTATCCGGGCTCATCCCATTATTGATAAGCGACGAAGTGATGATCTCAAGGTTTTTTACACCCATCAGGAAAACGAGAGACCCTTTGTTTCTTGCGAGATTTTCCCAATCTATGGATGACTGGTCTTTGTTCGGGTTCTCGTGACCTGTGACAAAAGTAACCAAAGAAGCATGTTCCCTGTGTGTCACAGGTATTCCAGCATAGGCCGGAGCCGCCACTGCGCTAGTAACCCCTGGAACTACCTCAAAGGGGATCCCGGCATTAACAAGCTCCTCGGCTTCCTCGGCGCCTCGCCCAAAAACGTACGGGTCTCCCCCTTTAAGACGAACAACGCATTTGTGTTCGTGAGCTTTCTTAATCAGTATCTGATTGATGTCAATCTGCTCAACAGCGTGATTCTTTCCCGTTTTCCCAACGTAAACAAGTTCAGCGGATGGTCGGGCTTCTTTTAAAAACTCTTTTCCGGCGAGGTAGTCATATATGATCGCGTCGGCCTCTCTAATCTTCTCCAGGGCCTTAACAGTAATCAGCCCAGGGTCCCCGGGGCCTGACCCAACCAGATAAACGGTTCCAGGGACTGATTTTTTCTCGGGTTTAGCAATTTCCGTTGACATGAGGTGTTCCGATCTTAGGTTGCATGAATCAGTTTGATGTTGCGGGTTCCCAATCCTGACCAAGGACATCTTTCAGGATTGCTTTAGCGCCCATTTCAACAAGACGGTCAGCTATGGTAATTCCGACCAAAGGGCTTTTGTTATCGCCCCGATACGTTTCGGTTATTATCGGATGCCCATCAGGATGAGCGACCGCTGCCCTAAAGTTAATAGTGTCGTTCTCCAGCATGCAGTGAGCTGCCATTGGGACCTGGCAACCCCCTCCCATCCTGCTCAGGAATGCCCGCTCGACACGGACACACAACGAAGTGGGCTCATGGTTCAAGAGTTTGACTACCTGATTAATATGATCGTCATCCATCCTTGTTTCGATACCAATGGCGCCTTGTCCGATGGCTGGCAGCATGGTCTCTAAGGACATAAAAGTGGTAATTCTGTTGGAGAAACCCATTCGTATAACGCCTGCGGCGGCCAGCATAGCCCCAGCCAGATTTTCAGATTCGATTTTTCTTATACGTGTATCTACATTACCTCTTATTGAGACAATTTCCAGGTCGGGATACTTACCTAGTAAAAAGGCGCGACGCCTGAGACTCGATGTTCCGATCAACGAACCTGGTGGGAGATCATCGAGGCGGGTTCCCTCCCCCGATATGAAAACATCCCTGGGATCCTCGCGTTCCAATATGGCTGCTATATGGAGTCCCTTGGGCAATTCCGTCGGAACATCCTTCATTGAATGAACAGCCAAGTCTACAGCGCCATCCAGTAAAGCGTCTTCAATTTCTTTGGTGAAAAGGCCCTTACCGCCAATTTTAGACAGAGGGGCGTCTAGTATCTTATCGCCCTGAGTCTTGATAATAACCATATCGATACTTGCATCAGGACATAATTCCAATATCCTGGCAGATACGTGACGAGCCTGCCATAGCGCAAGCGCACTGCCTCTAGTTCCTATTGTCAGCTTCATTTTCGAGGTTTTCTTCCAGTTCGTCCCGAGGGTTGGAAAAGCCATGAAGGTTAAAAACACGCTGAACGATGTCAGCGTTTACTTCCCTGCGGCTGGTGGATTTGGTTTTTTTTAGAAAAGAAATGGGGTCATGGGCAATTTTGTTAATAATAGATCTGGTTATGATTTCCAGGATTTCTCGTTGGCCATCATCCAGTTTCGACAGTTTGCCATTCATTCTCGAGATTTCGCCGTTACGAATTGTTTCCAGCTTCTCCCTAAGGGCCACAATCGTTGGTGACAGATCGAGGGTCTTGGTCCAATCCATGAACTTTTTGACTTCATCATCAACAATCTCTTCAGCCTTCAGGGCCTCATTCATTCTCTCGCCGAGATTCTCGCTCACCACCGCCTGCAAGTCATCTATATTATATAGGTAAACACCATCTATATCATTTACCTGAGCCTCAATATCTCTTGGAACCGCGATGTCTATGAGAAACATCGGTCTGTATTTCCTGGTTTTCATGACATTCTTAACGTCGGTGGCCTTGATTACGGCATCGCAAGCTCCTGTTGACGATATGACGATGTCAGCCTTGGCTAATGCGCCGGACAAGCGCTCGAATCTTAGCGCCTCTCCTCCAAATTCGTCAGCGAGGGTGCAGGCATTTTCGAAGGTTCTGTTGGCAACACAGATGGGGCTCATGACCTGGCCGATCAGATGGCGTGCAGTCAATTCCGCCATCTCCCCGGCGCCAATCAGCAATACCGACTTATCCTTCAAATCCCCGAGAATCTTCTTCGCAAGCTCTACCGCAGCGTACGCCACTGAAACAGCCGCAACGCCTATACCGGTTTCATTACGAACTCTCTTTGCAGTGAAAAAGGCTCTATGCATCAAACGACTTAATGTAGGCCCTATAGTGTTGGCAGCCGAGTCCCTCCTGAAACTGTCTTTAACTTGTCCCAATATTTGAGGTTCTCCCAAGATCATCGAGTCGAGGCTGCACGCAACCCTGAAAACATGTCTGACCGCATCATCTCCGATCCATGTATAACAGTGTCTTCCGAGAATTTGACGATCTACACCATGTATGACCGCTATGGTATCCAGTATTGTTTCAACGACTTTGTCAACAGGATCACACTGAGCAATCACCTCTGAGCGGTTACATGTTGAAACGATGATCGCTTCCAGAACGCCTGGCAAGCTAAGGATGGACCTCGTCAGGTTGCCCTCATTATTGGCGGGAAAAGTCACCCTCTCCCGGACATTAACAGGAGCGGTCTTGTGATTTAGACCTATGACGGCCAGACCAGAACTCATGCGCCTGTTATCCTTAATGTGGGGTTACGAAACGAGTGATGCCCACCAAACATCAAACTAACACCAATAAAAGTAAACATTACCAAGGCGAATCCGATTATCGCCATAATTGCGGCCCTTTTGCCACGCCAACCCAGCACAAGTCTTTGATGAATCATGACAGCGTAAGCGAACCACGTAATCAGACTCCAGGTTTCCTTGGGATCCCAACTCCAGTAAAAACCCCAGGCGCTCCCTGCCCAAAGGGCGCCGGACAAAATCCCGACCGTCATAAGGAAAAAGCCAATTGGTAGACCTCGCCGGTTAATAAAATCAAGCGTCTCGAGCGATGGCAACAACTTGTGAATTCTACCAAGCCTCTTCCTCTTTATCAGCCGCTCCTGATAGAGATACATTAGTCCGCAAATCGCCATGATTGCAAAAACGGAGTTGCCGGCAAGGGCGAAGGATACATGGATAGGCAGCCACCAGCTATGTAAAATTGGAACTATAGGTCCTTCGAGTTGATACGACAGAGTGGCGCCTGCAATCATCAGGACTGCGGCCATCGGGGTGGCCATAGCGCCAAAAATCGGGCTGGAGTCACGATGCTGAATCAGGAGAAACAAGCATGTGATTAACCACGCAAACATCGACAATGCGTCAAACGGGGTGGCCAGAGGGAAAAATCCCGAGAAGAATGTCCTGTGAATGATCGATAGGGAATGGCAACCAAACCCTAGTCTGGCGGTCCAAAGACCTGTTGGACAAGTTAATGAAGATGAGCTCAGCAGAAAAATGAAAAAACTCAACGTGGAGATGAGATACAAAACGACAGCGCTCTTGAAAAAAATTAAATCCACCGTATCCTCGCCTTATTCCATGCAGGTTCTGCCATCAAGAGCCTTACTTACATCAACTTCATCAGGAAGGATATCGGAAAGAATCATGACCGCCTTATCCAGATCATTATTGCGCAACGCAGGCAGGACTTGTGAATCAACTATTTCCAGAAAAAGCTTCTTGTTTTCCTCCGAATCACTCCCATTCCTGACAATCTGTTTACGGAGTTCCCCCATCAACCTTGTCATTGCCGCATACTCTGGACCGAACTTCTTTTCGAGGTCTTCCCTTATCCTTCGCGCCAAGGCCGGTGAAGAACCTCCAGTGCTGACGGAAATTATAAGATCTCCCTGAGTAATCACCGCCGGAACAATGAACGTGCATAAATCAGGAACATCCGCAATATTACAAGGAATCCTTCGCAGCATCGCTTCGGCGCTAAGCTTGACGTTTACTTCCCGAATGTTCGTTGCCCCGAAAATGAGGGTTATAGGCTCAAATCGATCCAGTTGATCAGGGGAAAAAGGTTCGATTACCCACGTGATTTTCTGCGCGAAATGTAAGGCAAGTAGTTCGTCTATCAATTTGGGGGAAATTACCGCAACATTGGCGCCGCTATCCAAAAGGCTCACAATTTTCCTGAGAGCCACCCTGCCACCACCCACAACTACAACCTGCTTGCCTTGAAGGTTCATCATAACAGGGTATGGTTTCATGAATACACTCCTCGCTGAATCACCGTCAAGTCATGTAACGGTGGGCAGATTTTAGAGGCAAAAGTCGGTGCAAATGTCGCCAGCAGGCGGTATACCAATCACAACTATACCCTTGGAATTAGCAAGATCGATCATTTCCTCGCGTTTTGGCGTGAGAGTTTTCATAGCTTCCACGGCAATAACAAGGGCCTTTGCCTGAACCATGCTCTCGATGGTGGAAGGGCCTATTCCTGGAACGTCAAATCTCATGTCCTGATTCGGCTTCGCCATTTTTACAACAACAGACCCTGTCGCCAATTCGGCAGATCGTCGAATCACCTTATCTGTCCCCTCAATCGCTTCGACCGCTATCACCGAGGTGTTCTTTACGACCACCGTCTGACCGATGTCTAGCCCCCCTATTCCCTGAGCCATTTTTCTGCCAAACAGGATATCCTTGATTTGGTTTTCGTTAGGCTTACGCATGGTCAGAACGCCAAGCGGTGCCATGAGTGTCGGGGCCCATTCAGTAATTTCCTCAATAATCAGACCCTCTCCATGCAACTCAGAGGCTATGGCGCCCAAGATAGTATCGTCGCGCCAGTCAGGTAACGACATGATAATTTTCAGGGCCCTTCGATCCGGCCTTAACCGTAACAAATTCAACAGATTACTTTTTTCAATCTTGCCAGCCATCACAACGCGACTAACGCCGTTGCTTTTGAGAGACTCGATGACGCGGTTTACCTGACCGAGTCTTAACCAGCAGACAACGCCGCCTATTGTTTCTATATGAGGATTGGTAAATCCATTGAACGCAATGGCCACTACCGAAAAGCCGCGTCTAACGGCCTCGATCCCTACGTGAATAGGCAATTCTCCCGATCCGGCTATTAACCCGATAACCGACATTCCTAGATGGCCCGAAAAGAGTGCTTGCTGAGCGATACCCGCGCTGTCCCGCGCTTTGAACTTGCTAGAAAATCGGCAAACTTGATCGCTTCAGGGGTTTCAGACATTTCTTCTCTAATCTTCTGAACCGCCTCATCGACCTTCATGGAAGACCTGAATGCCAGTTTGAAGGCTTGCTTGAGAACCCGAATAGTGGAAGAAGAAAAACCGTTCCTTCTCAAGCCAACCTCATTAAGACCGTAGACATATATTCTGGCGCCACTTGCAAGTGTGTATGGTGGAACATCCTTTGCCACCCCCGACACCCCACCAACAAGGGCGAATTCGCCTACTCTTACAAACTGATGCACTGCAACGATTCCTCCGAGAATTGCACGGTCTCCTATCTCTATATGGCCGCCCAAATGAGCGGAGTTAGCCATTATGACACCACGGCCAAGGACACAATCATGAGCCACATGGCAATAAGCCATTAGATAACAGTCATCCCCAATTACGGTAGTTTTTCTACCCTTGAAAGTACCACGGTGGACTGTGACGTATTCCCTGATGTTAACCCTGTCTCCTATCACAACCGTGGTCTCCTCTCCCCGATAGGACAGGTCCTGGGGAGCGGCGCCTATTGAAGCGAATTGCGAGATTCTAACGTCGGATCCTATAGTTGTGTGGCCTTCGATGACTACGTGTGGGCCAATCTCGCATCCATCCGAAATGGCAACGTTTCCGCCGACTATGGAATATGCGCCAATAGACACGTTATCAGCAATCATCGCTCCAGGATGAATTACCGCTGTTGGGTGAATCATGTTTTGTCCTTGGGATCTTTAATTACTAGACGTTCTAGTCTTCTTATACGATCGAGCAACTCAGGAAGTTTCTTGATTAGAGTCTGAACCCTGAGGAACAGTTTATGCGGCATGGCGGGAACAGAACCAGCCATGACAGCGCCATCTGGAACATCTCTGTAAACACCAACCCGAGTTGCAAGAATAACTCTGTTTCCTACTTTAACGTGGTCTCTAATCCCAGCCTGACCACCAGCCATACAATAATTTCCGATGGATGAACTTCCGGCTATTCCCACTTGGGAAGCCAATACAGTGCCCGAGCCGACACTAACATTATGAGCTATTTGAACCAGGTTATCAATTTTGGCGGAACGGCCAATTCTGGTAACACCCGCCAAAGCACGATCAACAGCGCACAAAGCCCCAATTTCGACATCATCCTCTATCAGCACCGTGCCGCTGTGATACTTCTTGATGATGACCGGATTTCCATTACTGTCAACACCTTGCGCATAACCAAAACCATCCGAACCTATGACGGTCCCTGAATGAATTATAACACCACGCCCGATACTGACATTATGATAAATTGTGACATTAGCATGAACAACCGTATCGGCCCCAATGACACAGTCATCTCCAATCACTACGTTGGCCCCTATACGGACGTTGGGTTCGATTATACAATTGGCTCCAATGACAGAATACGGTCCAATTGAAACAGAGTCGGCAACCCTGGAAGAGGGAGCCACAACGGAACGTTCTGAGACCCCCTCGTATTTTCCATGACATTTATAGAAAAGAGCTGTCAAACGCGCAAAATCGGCCTCGGGAGTTTGAGATCTTATGAACGGAACATCTGGGTCAGGCAAATTGTTTGAAATTATAACAGCCCCGGCAGAACTCTTTGAAAGCTCGCCCCAAAAACGTTCATTTTCGACGTAAGTCAAATCCGACGACTGAGCGTACTCAAGGGGCCTGACTCCCATTATCTCTGGTCCCGGGCGTACAGAAGCCTCAAGTTTGAGAATTTCAGCAATCTGTTCTAACGTATAAGGCATTAAAGTAACATCCTAGAAATTATCCCTATCTTGCAGCTGGGGCTTTTGGTTTCGGAGGCGCTGCATTAGCCGGTTGAGCGGGCGCCGGAGCCTTGGGTTTGTCTGCTGCAGGCTTGCTGGCGGGAGAACCGTCGTAGAGTCTTATAACTTCATCAGTAATGTCAAAAGCGTCGTCCGCCGACAATATTGCCATCGAATTCAAAACCATACTCAGGTTTTTCTGGGTTCTAACATCAGAAATTATTTTGTTAATGTCTCTCATCATAAGTTCCTGGGCAGCCCTGAACTCATTCTGCAAATCAGTTTCAGCAGCCTTTTGGGCAAGCTTTAACTCCATTTCCTTGACCCCAAGCTCTTTGATCTTGTCATTACGGGTCTCCTCCTTCAGCATGGGGCCTTGCTTTTGAAGCTGTTCCTGGAGATTGACAAGTTCATTTTTTTTCTTTTCAAGATCATTCCTCTTCACGTTACTCATGTCAGTGAGTTTTTTTTGTAAATCCTGAGCCTTCTTGGACTTGGCCTCGAGTTTTTGGAAATCCACAAAGGCCACGGATAGGGATTCAGCCAAAACAACCTGTGAACAAAAAATGATTCCTGTAAAAAGCGCCAGAAAAACTGCTGTTAAAGATCTTGCCATCGTTAGGCTCCTTTCAATGATCAAATGCGAGTGATTAAATAATCTCATTATGGCCGGAAAATTGAATCCTCGTCTTGCTATCGTTATCAGGCGGGGAACTAAATCAATCGGCGGCACTAATATCAGTGAACAAATTAAATTGCAACAACGTATTTACATTGAAAAAGACTTGAGATTTCCCGAAAAAACGGAATTGCCCGATACAAATTCCCCACAATATCAGAATAACTGACCCATGGCAAACGCGAATGCTCCGGGCTCCTCTCCCCTGTTTGGGTTAACTTTCCAGCCATACTCAATTCTCAGAGGGCCCATCGGCGATATCCACCTCACCCCCAAGCCTACTCCGGCTTTTACATCGCTCATGAATGGACCCTGCGAAACATTCCACGCATTACCAATATCAAAAAAAGTCACCCCATTTAATTTCAGCCTGTCAATCAATGGAAAAAGACATTCCACGTTCGAGAATAAGGCCCTGTCACCACCAATCACGTTTCCAAATCTATCTCGAGGGCCTATTTCTCCCTGTTTGTAGCCTCTAATACTTTGTATTCCACCCAACAGGATTCTGCGATCAAATGGAATTGGATCTGTTCCAGCCTCCATAAGCATGGAACCGTTGGCTCTAAGCTTCAGGATTGCCCGCCAGAATAGCGACTGATAATAAATGCCCTCGGTATAGTAACTAGAAAAGGCGACATCCCCTCCGAGTCCTGACAATCTACCGCCTATTGTTACTTTTGAGCCGGCGGTTGGTATGACCGAGTTGTTACGCGTATCCCTGCCAACATTCATGGAAACCGAGTTTTCCGAAATATTAAGGTATTTCTGAGCCATCGTATTATACTGAGAATAATAGGCCACGATGGATCTGGCAAAAATCTGTTCAAAACCCGAAAGCTTGCTAGAATCCCTGGCAAATCCGGTACTCATGGTCCACAACCCGTACAACGGATAAGACAAATGAACGCTGAAACCATCACTATCCCGTAAATAGCTGGTTTCATACTGCTGCGCCTTATAACCTCTGAGGCTACCCGTCAAGGGGTAGTCCAATATCCAGGGATACGTCAGAGAGCCCTCATAGTTGCTTTTTCTGCTGGAAAGGTTGGCCTTTGCATTTGCCACAATTCCCATTCCGAAAAGATTGCGTTCCTTGAGGTCGATATTGCCCATGGCGCCATCCTGAGAAGAATACCCCAAGCCGGCGGCAAGCGAACCAGTCTTTTTTTCGATTACTTCAACCGTGAGGTTCATCAAATCGGGTCTTGAGCCTGGAGAGGTTTTGAGTTTGACCGCTTCAAAGAAATCCATTCCTTCAAGGTTACTCTTGGTTCCCTCAAAGCTGTCCGCATTATAAATGTCGCCCTCACTAACCATGAGCGCCCGTCTGATTATCTTGTCCCTAGTTCTGTCATTACCCGTGATGTCTACCCGTTCGATTGAAACCCGGTCTCCTTTGGTGACTTTGAAAGTCAGGTCAACAAAGTCGTGTTCATCATTAATCTTCTGCATTGGTTCAACATCGGCGTAAGCATACCCCTGATTGTTGTAGAGTTTTGTCAAAGTCTTGATGTCTTCGGCAACAGCCGATCTCTTGAACCATGTCTTCGGTTTTACCTGCAGTTGTGAAAGTAGTTGATCTGCTGGAGCTATTAGATCGCCCTCTACATCAATTTTTCTAACCTGAAAACGATCTCCCTCCCTGATAGGGTAAGTAACCTTAACAGCCCCATCCGCTATGTCGATCTTTGGCGCCCCAACCTGCACGTTGATGAAACCATTTTCGAGATATGACGCCAAAAGGCGCATTCTGTTTTCTTCAAGTTTTTCACGGGTAAAAGCACCCGACTCATCCAGGAACCAGAACCAGCTCTTTTCCTTAAGAGTCAGCGCTTTCTTTATGTCCTTCTCATCAAGCTTTTCTCTTCCATCAAGGATGATCTCTGTAAGATAACTTTTTCTGCCCTCATCAATCTTGAAGGTCAGTGTGGCTTCATTAGGAGACAGTTCCTTGATTTCATAATCCACCTGAGGTTGGTAATAACCCTCTTTTTCATACATGGTCTTGATTTTTTCGATGTCATTACGAATCTTCTGGACACTTGCGACTGAAAACGACTTCGTAGTCAGCGCATCCAGCAATTCGTCCTTCGAGAATATCTTAACACCGTCCAGTTCAATATTTTTTATGGAAGGACGTTCTTTTAGCGTTATGAAAAGATCAATTTTTCCATCAGAAGCGTCTTGCGCGCGTATTTGGACATCTTCAAAATATCCCATAGAGTATATTTCACGAATTTCATCACCGATTGCGGATTTCCTGAAGGGGGCGCCGGCTTTCATTTCCAGTTTGTTAAGGATAGCCTCGCGCTGAATCCTCTTATTGCCCTCAATTTTTATTTCACCGATTTTCGGTCTATTTAGAACGCTGGCGCCAATTTCGGAGGATATTTCCCGCATGCGAGTCATAAGTTCGGAGTTATCTTTTGCGTTAGCGGTGAAAAGCCGGGGTCTTTTTCCGGACTGTGTTGGCAATGCGGTCAATTCCAGGGATATACCCTCATCAAGTTGAGTGGAGGTTCCCCAAATAACGGCTTGGGCGCCCATTCTTTCGGCAATCCGGATAAGTCTCTGAGGATCAATTTTCCTCTCTTGAATTGCGTTGGCGAAAGGCATGCCGGAAATAACCTCAATGTCACCCTCTCTAGACAACTCGGCTCCTAGAACGCCAGCCATTTCATTGTTTAGTTGATCGGCTGAAGCGCCTTTTGCCACAACCTTGAAAGGAAAGATCATTACTTTCTTGATCTGGGTCTCCTGGGCAAAAACCAGGAACGGCAGGCATAGCGTTGTCACCACTAATACTAGTAATCTTATCATTGGAGTTCCACTAACCTGCCAGCGTGAAGAGTAACTCTTCTGTCCATTGACATAGATAAGGATTCTTTGTGGGTAACTACCACAAGTGTAGTTTTGCTTGAATCGTTCAATTTTCTCAATAGAGCTTCTATTTCGTCTCCAGTTTCAGGGTCCAGATTTCCTGTTGGTTCGTCGGCCAGTATCACATCGGGTCCCATGATGAGAGATCGTGCTATAGCCACACGTTGCTGCTCACCTCCGGAGAGTTCACCAGGTCTATGTTTGTGCCTGTGTCCCAGACCAACCGCGTCCAAAAGCTCGAGCCCCTTTTTTTTTAGGGAGTTGTAGCTTCCTCCAGCTATCAGACCTGGCATTAATACATTCTCAATTGCGCTAAATTCAGGTAACAACTGGAAGAATTGAAATACAAATCCAATTTTGCTGTTTCTAAGTTTTGCAATCTCCAGCTCGGAAAATTGCGTAATATTCGTTCCACCAAAACAGACCTCTCCGTTGGTTGGTTTGTCCAGTAGTCCCATAATATGAAGCAGTGTGCTTTTTCCAACACCGCTTGGGCCGGTTATTGCAACTGTTTCGCCCTTTTCCACGGCAAAATCCAAGCCCCGAAGCACCTCAACATCCCCGCCTGGATGTGAGTAGTTCTTGTATAAATTCACCAGCTCGTAAAGTGGGGCTTTATTCATATCGCAACGCCTCCACCGGTTCGAGACGAGCTGCCTTGAAAGACGGATACAATGTAGCTAGAAAACAAATAGTTAACGCTACACAGCAAATGATTGCAACATCCAGGGTATTGATAGCGACCGGTAGCGTA
>CAITZA010000016.1 GCA_903896745.1 uncultured Desulfomonile sp.
CCGCAATGGTTTGGGCCATGTCCAGGCGAAATGACGCAGTCGTCAAGGTCCTCAAGGAGTTTCGAAAGAAATAATGAAATTCGTCCAGGCGGGCAAAGTCCCGCCTGATTTATTTCATAATGACAATTTTGTGTGATCATCAGAATGACGCGCCCTATCAGAATTCCGGCGTGATACCAAATAGATCTACAAATGCAGACTCTTTCCGGTTCCATTCGCTTTGCAGGACAAACATCCACACTCAATAACCAAAATTAATATTGACTCCAACATGGTTTTAATACATACTTAATTCATTAACAAATACTTAATTTCATTCTGCGGCACGGTCTTTGCCCTGATATGAAATCCTGTTCAAGAACCTCATGGAAAAGCAGTCTCGAGGTTCCATACCGCATTTTTAAAATCGGTAAGCGACATCGGAACTGTAAAGACTGTTTGTTTAACAGGCTGAGATTCTATAGCCATCTGTTTCATCGCATTTTCATTGGATTGAAGAATTGACATCGCCCATGGCGTTAAAGGAACACGATTCGGAGTTGCTTTATTTTGTGATATGGCGTCAGACATAAAGGGTTTCGTCAGATTGTGAAACTATTGTAAATAAGTTATCATAATAACTGATTGATAACTCATTACAGTATTGATGCTAAAAGCGCGGTGTTAGCCTGATTGATTATCCTCAAATTTATTAAACTCGATCCCCTCGGTGTAACAGGTGACAGGGCTGTGATGCTCATGGTTTTCGTAGTTTTACTGTCTTTATGGCTGAACGTTCTGGCTCATGATAACGACCGGATTACCGGATCTAATGGTTGATTCCAACGGAGGTCATCAATGAAGAAAAGCTTTTTTCTGGCGGTAGCCCTTTTGATTTCAATGGCGCTACTCACATCAGGCGTTCCTGCGTCCGCCCAGGATTCAAAACTGCATATCAAGTTTAGCACCTGGCATCCACCGGCCAGTCGTGAGGTAACCACAGTTTGGATACCAATGCTGGAAGAGCTCCAGAAGAGGAGTAATGGCCGCATCACTTACACGATGTATGCTGGAGGAGCTTTGGGTAAGGGACCGGAACATTTTGATATTGTCAAGAAGGGGTTGGCTGACATGGGCTATTTTACAGCCACATGGACGCCTGGAAAATTCCCGCTAACCGATGTGCTGTCTCTTGCGGCATGGGTTGATGGAAAGGATCTGGCGACCAACATTGGCAATGAAATGCTACATAAGGTTCTTGATAAAGAATTTCAGGATGTCAAGGTCATAGAGCTCAACGGTTGTATCCAGGCGTTTTTGTGGACTACCAAACCGGTCAAGAGCCTGGAAGACCTGAAAGGCAAGAAGATCCGTTCCCCGGGAGGCATGCAAACAACCTACATCAAGGCATTGGGAGGGGAACCCGTATTCATGCCTCTAGGCGATGTCTACATGGCAATGGATACAGGCACGATAGACGGTCTGGTTACATGCCCTCCCCTTATTCTGGCTTTCAAACTTCATGAAGTCGCAAAGCATGCGGTAAAAGCTACCTTTGGCTGTGTCTCCGAAGGCGTTATCATGAACAAGAAAACATGGGACAAGACACCACCTGACCTGCAAAAAATTATTATGGAAGTTTGTGGGAACCCATTTGCAACAACCCACGGTCTTGGCAAGGAAGTTTATGCCAAGATGATGGAAGAAATTAAGGGCAAAGGTGTAAACATTTATGACCTGCCCAACGAAGAACAGTTGGCCTGGTTCAAGGAATTCCAGAACTGCACACTGAAGTGGGCAGAAGATTTGGAAAAACAGGGCATTCAGGCCAAGGAGGCCGTTCTGATGTATAATGACATTGCCAATAGCCTCGGCACATCGTGCGTGGCTTGTCCCCCAGAATGGCTTGAAGAAAAGAAGAAATAGTCAATTCGTTTGGGAGCCGTAAAATAAGAGGTCACTATGTTGGTTGCGGTAAGAACTCTTGTTCAAAGTATTACCCGGGCTCTGGGATACCTGGGCATGGCGTTTATATTCCCAATGATGTTCCTGACATCTCTGGACGCCACAAGTCGGGACATTTGGTCCAAACCGATCCCCGGAGCATTCGAAATGTCAAGCTTCATACTTTCGGTTTTCATCCTGCTTGGTCTTGCTTACGCCCAACAGATGAAGGATCATGTAAGGGTCACAATGCTTGTTGACCGGCTCCCGAACAAACTAGGTATTTTAGTAAGCATATTTACCACTCTACTCAGCATGTCCGTTATTGCTGTAATGGCCTGGCAGGGATGGGTACTGACATTTGAAACGGTTTCTGTATCGGATATGCTTCGCATCCCGCAGTGGCCGTTTCGGTTATTGGTATGCGTTGCCGGAATATTCCTGTTTCTGGAATTCTTTTTCGATCTGGCGGATTACATGGGGAGGCTGTTCAAATGATCATGGATCCGGTTACAGTTGGAGCTATAGGATCTCTGGCGGTCTTTCTACTTATATTCTGCGGAATGCACATAGCCTTTGCCATGATGTTTGTGGGATTTGTGGGATTGACGGCGCTTACGTCTCTTGATGCGGCAATGCCCGTTACGGCTAGCACCATGTGGGAAGTCGCTTCTTTCTATCCATACACGGTCATTCCCTTATTCGTCGTGATGGGATCTCTGGCTGGAAGTTCCGGAATGACAACAGAGCTATATTCTTCCTTCGACAAATGGACCAGGCGAGTTCCTGGAGGCCTGGCAGTAGCAACCATCGGAGCGTGTGGCGCCTTTGCTGCGGTTTCAGGCTCTTCTGTGGCTACAGCGGCAACCATGGCCACTGTAGCGCTTCCAGAAATGGATCGATTCAAATATGACCAGAAATTATCTACGGGAAGCGTAGCGGCAGGCGGAACACTAGGTTTCCTGATACCTCCCAGCATTGGTTTTGTAGTTTACGGCATGCTGACTGAACAATCCATAGGCAAGCTTCTCATATCAGGTATTTTCCCTGGAATTTTGCTTGCCCTGGCCTATATTTCTGTCGTGATCGTATGGGTCAGAAAATATCCGCAAGCCGCCCCTGTGAACCCGGTCCCGGTAACGTGGAAAGAAAAGGTTTCGGCCATAAAGGGAGTCAAGGAACCGTTGTTCCTGTTCCTGTTTGTTATAGGCGGAATATATTCGGGATTCTTTACTCCTGATGAAGCCGGGGCCGTCGGGGCGACATTGCTCTTCGCCGTGGCTTTACTAAAACGCAAGCTTACCTGGCCGACTTTATCCAGAGCCATGGCGGAATCACTCCGAATTTCGGCTATGGTCCTGATGCTGGTAGCAGGCGCAAACGTATTCAGCTATTTCATGGCATTGTCAACAATTCCGGTCAAAACCGCCAGTTGGGTCATAAGCCTTAATGTCTCACCTTATGTGGTGCATGCCTTGATATTGGTTATTTATTTAATTCTGGGATGCTTCATCGACGCCATTTCCATGATGGTGCTTACCCTTCCCGTTGTTTTCCCAATCATTCTCGCCTTGCATTTCGATCCCATCTGGTTTGGCGTAATTGCAGTGCTAATGATGGAAGCCGGATTGATTACTCCCCCCATGGGATTGAACCTTTTTACCGTAGCAGGCGCAGCAAAAGGTGTGAGCCTTGAAACAGTCATCAAAGGCGCGGCTCCCTTTCTCATAGCAATCATCTGTGTGGCTGTCATCCTGACCATTTTTCCGGATATAGCCCTGTATTTACCGAATATGATGAAAAAGTGACAGCATATTCCTTTCAAAAAAAATCTTGAATCACTGGTTCTTGATAGCTCAGGAGGTTTTTAGTCAATGGCCTTACTTCCCGAAGTAAAACCATATTATGGAAAATTGAAATTGCTGATAGGTGGCGAATGGGTAGAGTCCCAATCAAATATTGTTCATGAAACCCCGAACCCTGCCACAGGCGAAATCATTGCGCAATATCCTACTGCCACGAAAGAAGAAGCCAGAGCGGCTGTGGAGGCTGCGCAAAAAGGATTTGAGGCCCTCAGGGGGATTGCCCTGCGTGAAAGGGCCCGAATGCTTTTTGACATGCGTCAGAAGTTTGAGGAACGTTTCGAAGACCTTACCCGCGTTTTGACACAGGATCACGGTCGTACCATAAAAGAGTCCATCGGGTCCGTCAGGCGTGTCATCGAAAATATTGAATCAGCCTGCTCTGCCGCCTATGGCCTTGTGTCTCGTAACGAACATCTTGACAACCTCGCCAATGGAATAGACATGTGGCTGACATGGGAGCCTATGGGTCCGTTCCTGATCGTTACACCCGGCAATATTCCGATGCACGCCTGGTCCTCATTTGTTCCTTACGCTCTTGCCGCAGGCTGTTCGGTTGTCGTGAGCCCGAGCAGGCAAGACCCGGTAGCGGCAGAATATATCGCGAGAGTGGCGCTGGAGGTTGGTTGGCCCCCTGGAGCAATCAATCTTGTTCACGGTGGTCGCGAAATAAACAAATATATCCTGGAACAGCCCGAGATTCAGGGACTTGGATTCATAGGCTCGACTTCCGCCGGATGGGATCTGTTCAAGCTTTGTGGTCAACTAGGCAAGAATTCCTCAATCAATGGTAATGGAAAAAACACCGTTGTCATCATGCCCGATGTCGATGTGAATAAGGTTGTCCCTTTCGTAAGGCAGGGTTGCTTTGGGATGACGGGCCAGCGTTGCCTGGGGTCCGACAATGTAGTGGTGATTGGCGATATCTACGACCAATTCAAACAGCGATTTGCCGAAGACGCCCGCAGCATGAAACTTGGCTACGGCCTTGACGAATCCACAGCCATGGGGCCATACAGCAGTCAGGCGGGAAGAGATAAGGTAGCCGCATGGGTCGAGCGTTGCCTGTCCGAGGGCGCCACCATGGTTCAGGACGGTCGGGTTTTACCTCCAGAATTCAAAAAAGGTTTTTTTATGGGCCCCACCATCCTTGAAAACCTTAGGCCGGACATGGAAGCAGCGAAGGAAGAAGCTTTCGGGGCCGTGGCAGGCCTCATTCGGGCCGATAGCCTGGAACAGGTCATAGATTGGATAAATACCAAGACCGATTTGGGACATTCCGCCTGCATAATGACGGAAAGCGGACGGGCGGCAAGGAAATTTGCCAGGGAGGTTAACGTTGGCAACGTGGGAATCAACGTCGGCGTGCCCCAACCCTACGCCTTTTTCCCATTAGGCTCAAAACGCAAATCTTTTTTCGGCGGCGCAAAGAGCAGGATGGCCTCAATGAGGTTGTTTCTTGACGAAAAAACAGTTACCGCCCGTTGGGTATAGCCCCCCAAAAAGATA
>CAITZA010000017.1 GCA_903896745.1 uncultured Desulfomonile sp.
ATAGAATACAAGGATGAAAAAGACCCCGGTAAAGAACTGGCCGCAGGAGCAATTCTCAATCTGGCCTACATTTTCAATATCAAAAATCCCAACAAAGAGCCTTTGATGCTTGACGAACTCACCTTTACCACCCTTTTTGAAGGCTTTGAGGTTAACACCGCTTTTTCTTATGAGGATTCGTGGATTCCCGGAGGGAAAACCAATCAACTTCGCGTAGTTGTCACTAATGAAACCCGTTCGACCATTCTAAGTCTGAGTGTTGGCTTGGGAAATGTTGAAAAACTCAAAGAAATGAAAGTTGGCGCAGGAGCAATCACAAAGAAGTGGTGGGACTCGGTTGGTGACTTTTCCTTTCCCATAGAGGTTGTCGGAGGCACTGCCCTCTTCAAAACGGAAAAAGATAAAGAAATCAGATCGGTCTTCGTGGGCAAGTTCGAGAAAAAGAATTAGGCTTCCATCCGACAATAAGTTGATTGTTTTTGTTTGAAAACCAATTTAATATTAATAGCGGTCCTTTAGGGCCGCTATTTTTGTCTTGACCGGATGAAACCTTGCGAAACACTATTTTCATGATCCCCAACGAGCGCAATGAACGACAACAACATTAATAACGATATTTCCCGGGACGTTGTAGATGAGATGAATGATCTGCGAAATCAGATCAGAAGACATGACCATCTTTACTACAATCTCGATTCGCCGGAAATAAGCGACGCGGACTATGACAGGCTTTTCCGGAAATTGATCGATCTGGAGCTTCGCCATCCAGAACTGGTTGCTCCGGACTCTCCAACCCAAAGGGTCGGTGGGCAGGCGTTGGAAAAGTTTAAGCAGATACGCCATGCTATTCCGATGATGTCCCTGTCGAATATTTTTGAGAAGAACGAACTTCTTGAATTTGACCGGCGAATCAAACGGTCACTTGGGAGAAACTCCGATATAGAATACATCGTGGAGCCAAAACTTGATGGAGTCGCCATCGAATTGGTTTATGAAAATGGGCGTCTCGGTTATGCATCGACCCGCGGAGATGGCGAAATAGGTGAAGATGTAACGCAGAACGTCAAAACAATACGGTCAATACCTTTGGCCCTAACTCTTTCCGGAGAATTCTCAAATATCCGCTTGATCGATGTTCGCGGGGAAGTATTCATGAATAGGGGCGATTTCGACAAGATCAATCGGAATAGGGATGAACAGGGGTTGCCGGCATTTGCCAATCCGCGAAATGCTTCCGCCGGTTCAATCAGACAGCTTGACCCTAAGGTCACCGCAAAGCGTCCCCTCAAATTTCTGGCCTACGGTGTAGGGCGTCTTGCTGGATTCCAACCCAAAACGCATTATGAGCTAATTGGGATGTTGCAGGGGATTGGCGTTCCCGGGAACCTTACCCATACCAGGGTTTGTGGCAACATTGAGGCGGTATGGTCTTTTTACACTGAACTGAGCGTCTTGCGACAAAACCTTCCTTTTGAAATTGACGGGGCTGTGATCAAGGTCAACTCGCTCGTGGATCAGTTGAGTCTTGGGATGAAATCCAGATCACCAAGATGGGCTGTGGCGTTCAAGTTCGAACCATTGCAGGCGACGACCAGGATTCGCAAGATTGAGGTAGGGGTAGGTCGTACGGGAGTCATGACACCTGTCGCAATTATGGATCCGGTTAGTGTCGGAGGCGTTACTGTAAGCCGCGCTACCCTGCATAATCAGGACGAAATAGACAAAAAGGGCATTCGTGAAGGAGACACTGTTGTAATTCAGAGGGCTGGAGATGTAATTCCAGAAGTTGTTCGAGTGTTGAAGGAATTACGAAATTCCGAAAGTTCACCTTACATAATCCCGGACAATTGCCCGGTTTGCGGATCGCAAGCAGTCCGGCTTGAGGGGCAGGCCGCCAAAAGATGCATCAATTCGTCATGTTCAGCAAGAATCAAAGAGACCCTCAAACACTTTGCCTCTAGAAATGCCGTGGATATCGAAGGTATGGGCGAAAAAATTGTTGACAGACTTGTCGATGTGGGACTGGTACATAGTCCAGCCGACATTTATTCGCTGACTCTTTATGATCTTTCATCACTGGAGAGAATGGCCGAAAAATCCGCCTTAAATTTGATGACATCCATTGAGAATTCCAAACACCCTTCTCTTCAAAAGTTCCTTTTCAGTTTGGGGATCCCGCTGGTGGGAGAGCACATCGCCAAACTTCTGGTAACAGAATTCAGGTCAATGGACGCCATAGAGTCAGTAAGATTGGAAGAATTGACTGCAGTCCCTGGAATTGGCCCTGAAGTGGCCCAAAGTGTCACGCGCTTTTTTAGTGAGCCTCACAATAGGGAAATGATACGCAAGTTATTTGATTCTGGCGTAACTCCGGTATGCCCGGTTGACTCAACCACAGCGGAGGGAAAAACGCTTCAGGGAAAAGTATTCGTTCTTACGGGATCATTGAGTATATCCAGAAGTAAGGCCAAACAGTTACTAGAGGAATCCGGGGCGGTGGTTTCCGGATCAGTTAGCCGCAAGACTGATTTTGTGGTTGCAGGCGAAGATCCTGGCTCAAAACTCGACAAGGCCAGAGAACTGGGGATCCCTGAGCTTACTGAGGAAGAGTTCCGTAACATGCTCAATCAATGACCTGTCAACAGGATAGGCGAACAGGTTACATATTTGTCGGCGCTATGGTGAATTTATTTTGGAGGACTGCCGTTGAGCTCTATGATCAGACGTAGGGTTGTTGTATCCGGGAGAGTTCAAGGGGTGGCGTTTCGCGCTCATGCAAGATCAGCAGCCGTCAAACTCGGGGCTAGGGGATGGGTAAGGAATTGCCCCGACGGAAGCGTTGAGGCTGTTATCGAGGGAACACCCGAAGTAGTATACTCAATGTTGTCATGGTTCAAACAAGGATCGCCCTTCAGTAGGGTTGACAACATAAATATTACTGTTGAAAATCCATCCGGAGAATTTGATGATTTTCAGATTACTTTTGACAAATGGGATTTCTGGCGTGGTCGGTAAGTATGTTTGCTGGCAGTTATTTCTTATTGTTTTTACGATTGTTATAATGACAAGTTCATACAGCGTAGCCCAAACAAAATACCCGCCAGTCATGATCGATATGGTTTTTGGGGAACCGGTTCCAATGAATCAGGCTCTCGATGATATGGCTACTGCCAGAATCGTATACCTTGGCGAGCATCATACCGTACCCCGTCACCACAAATTTCAACTTGAAATAATAAAAGGGCTGGTTGAGAGAGGCTTAGACATTGCCATTGGCATGGAAATGTTTTCAATTGAACAACAGGGCGCTTTGACTGAATGGCTACAGTCAGGTTCACACCTTGATGAACTGATAATAAAACTTGGAAAAGAGCGATGGAATAACCTGAACGACTATGCCGGAATCATGTATTTTGCCAGGCAGGTAAAATCCCCAATAATATGCCTCAACGCTCCCGATGCTTTGGTAAGAAAAGTTGCAAAAGAAGGACTTGGAGGGCTTGACGAATCTCAACTGGAATCTGTTCCAAAGGACGTTAACGAAATTAATCCACAGTATGAAAGATTGCTTCGCCTCAAGCTAAGAGTTCACAAATCCTTTCAGGAAAAGAAGCTTGACAGGATCATTCTTGCCCAGGCTGTGAGAGATTCGGTAATGGCAAGGAGCGCCGTAGACTATTTGAAATCTGACTATGGGGCAGGGAAAACCATGATTATTATCGCTGGTTCCGGTCACTTGAATTATGGTTTCGGCATACCCGAAAAAGTTGGAAGACATTTTGACGCGCCATACAGAATAGCCTTGCCTTCGGAAAGTGGAGAACTGGTGTTAACGGAACAGGAACTGCGTCATGCAGTTCCCGTTGAGATTACACACAACGACTTGAGTTTTATTAAAGTCAGGATTGCGGATTATCTGAGCGTATTACCGCTAAGGGAAGACGAAAGCGCTAAAGGGGTGGAAATGATTCAGGCCGGAATACAGTAGATATAAATATTCAAATATAGTAAATATGTGATTAGTGACTGCGACCACCCCACAAATCAATCACAATTACTTCAGACCAGGAGATCATCAATGTTAAAATTTGAAGAAACAGCGTGGCTTCCATCATTGTTGACAACAGGTGTCGGTAGTCTCCCGCATTCAAGCGCGCCAGAAGCAGTAGACCTGATTCTCGAATCGCTAAGAAACGCTCCCCACGCGCCTCAACTTTCAAGATCAGATCCACGTGAGCAAATGTGGATACAGTTCTCGGAAAACTTACCGCGCTTCAGGGTTGATCTGGAAAAGCTCTCATATCATTTCGACACTTCGGGCGACCCAGAAACAGATGTTGAGTTGTTCTATTCCAAATACCTTGAGGTAATAGAGGGCGGTAGGGCCGATGATTTTTTTGTAGGGCCTGAATACGGCAACGGCATACATGTACTGTTGGAACGTCTTGCATCCAGCGGACAGAAAAAGAAATTTATCAAGGTTCAGGTTACCGGACCGCTGAGCTTTGCCTTGACTGTCACTGATGAGAATCGAAAACCAATTTTCTATCACCCCCTTTTCAAGGATGTAGCCATCAAGGCTATGGGACTTAAAGCTATCTGGCTGGTCGAAAAGTTCAGTCCCTATGCCGAGAAAGTTATAGTTTTTCTGGATGAGCCAAGTCTTAGCGCTTATGGGTCTTCCGCTTTTCTAGGCGTTTCAGCCGCCGACGTAACTGATGCGCTGGATGATGTGATTTCAATGGTGGCCCAAAGGGGCGCACTAACCGCTATACACTGTTGTGGAAATACCGATTGGGGGCTGCTCATGGACACCTCGATCAGGGCCATCAACTTTGATGCGGTTGATTACATGGATTCCATGGCCATATATCCTCAAAAACTGAATGATTTTATGGCAAGAGGCGGCGTATTGGCATGGGGCGCCGTGCCGAACACGTCGAAGGTGATGGAGGAAGACGCTCACACAGTCATTCAAAGAATTAGAAACGGCGCTGAACTATTGATAAACAAGGGAGTCTCCCGTGAGGCCCTGACCAACAAACTCATAGTTACTCCCGCTTGTGGTTGCGCAGGTTTGAAGGTCAGCGAAACCCAAAAAGTTTACAAGATAATGAATGATTTGGATTCCAGGTCCATTTCAGATATATTCTGAAGTATGGTAGTTCGTGTATTAAAATCTTAAAGGTAAGTCGGGCGGACAAACCCGATGTGAATAGTTCGGTGTGAAATCTCACTAACCATCAAGAAAGGATTTCGTATGGGTATCAGATTGGCAGTGGCAGGTAAGGGAGGGGTTGGGAAAACTTCAATAACCGCTTTAATCATAAAGGCTCTGACAGATGCGGGCAAAAAACCCCTTCTTGCCATTGACGCAGATTCCAATTCGAACTTGCACGAAGTTCTCGGTGTGCGTGAGCCCAAGAGTGTGGGATGCATAAGGGAAGACGCCAGAAAAATGGGAGAGGACATTCCTGGAGGTATGACCAGAGACAGATTCATGGATTACCAGATTCAGGCGTCTCTCGAAGAAACCAAAGACCTCGACTTTTTGTCCATGGGACGGCCCGAAGGTCCAGGATGTTATTGTATGGCCAACAACATCCTGCGCGATGTAATTTCAAGGCTTACAGATAACTATGTATTCGTTGTTATCGATAACGAAGCGGGGATGGAGCATCTTTCCAGAAGAACCGAAGAAGAGGTCGATCATCTCTTCATCGTCTCAGACGCGTCTCCCAGAGCGCTACGAACAATTGGAAGAATAGTTGAACTTATTAACGAAATGGAAGGCCGGATTCATAACCAGCATATCATTCTGAGTAGAGTAAAAGGATCAATAGAAGACCTGCCGGAAAGCACCCGCAAAGAAATTGATGCGCTTCCACAAAAGCCCCAAGCCGTTATTCCCTATGATGAAGCCCTTGTGGATCTGGACCTGGCAGGTGAACCACTCATCAAGATTTCTTCCGAAGCGGTTTCTTTTGCCGCCGTAAAGAACATGCTAAAAGGACTTGGGATTCTGAATTAAATAAATAGACTCGGTTAGTAAGCGGTAAATTATATAGTAACTTATGATGATGTTTTTGGGCAAATTGGACAGAATTTCCTATGATGTCCCTATACCGGTAAAAAGGGCTACACAGCTTTTGTTACATAATCTTTGCAAGGTCCAACCAAATAATGTGTAGCCCCAAAACTCGTCCGCATTGTGTAATTGTAGTAAACAGGCCGCCCTGGCTTATACCCGCTTGATAAAACTCATACATATCTTTTTGAATTCAGCCGCAAAGGCGCCCTTTCCCTTCTGCAAAAATATCATTTAGCGGACGTCAACGCCGGGAACCTAAACTCGTAATTCATGTCTTAATATATAATGTTAACTCACTAATATAACATTCTGTATTGATACAGAAAGCGTGGCCTCCTGCGCTGCAGGGATTTGATGTGTGACTCCGGAGAAAGTGGTGATTCCTCCTGGAAACAGTCATACTCTGAATTAGCGGGGAGTCATGTATTTCCAGGACAGGGCGCCGAAGCGCCGGGAAAAGTAAAGTAGTAATTCATCACATTAAATAATGCGTATAACATGTTTTAAATACACTAAAACTTGACTTAATAATAAAACTGGTCTATTTGTCTTGCGATTCATAGAAAGGGGATTTGCCAGATGATTGAGGCATTAGCCGCCAACTTGCCAACCCAGGGTGTTACTGATCAGAGCATTTGGGCAATTATTACCGGAGCGGGATGGGTCGTTAAGGGAGTGATGTTAACCCTGCTGGCTTTTTCAATAGTTTGCTGGGGAATCATATTGACCAAGGCCATAGCCTTGTCCAGGGCCAGAAAACATACCCAGCTTTTTTTTGACGCTTTCAGGGAATCACGGAAGTTTTCCCTGTTGTACGCCGAGGCCAAGCAATTCACTTTTAGTCCCCTGGCTCATGTTTTCAAGGCAGGATACGCTGAGCTCACCCGTATCTCGAAAATTCAGTCAGCCGCTCAGAAGGCGTCAGTGGAATCCGGGGCTGAACCTGAATATGAACGAACAGGGATGGACAACATAACACGATCCCTTCAACAGGCTGTGACGGCTGAACGCGCCAGGCTGGAAAGGGGCGTAAATTTTCTAGCCACCACAGGATCGTCAGCCCCATTCATCGGTCTGTTTGGAACAGTCTGGGGAATTATGGAATCTTTCCGGAGCATAGGTGTGATGAAAAGCGCTTCTCTGGCTGTAGTGGCGCCGGGTATAGCCGAAGCTCTGATAGCAACCGCCGCAGGGTTGGCCGCTGCTATTCCAGCCGTTGTGTTTTATAACTACTTTCTCAGTAGAATAAATACCATATCTACAGAAATGGACAACTTTGCTTCTGAACTTATAAATATTATTGAGAGAGTCTACTGGAAAAGGAAATAGACCCTGAAACAAATGCGCTAGGGAGTTAACAATGGCCTTCAGCATGAACAGGCAGTCGCGTTCCCCAATGTCGGAGATCAATGTAACGCCATTGGTAGACGTAATGCTCGTGTTGCTAATTATATTCATGGTGACAGCCCCAATGCTTCAGGAGGGAGTCTCCGTGGAGTTGCCACAGGCTAAGGGCACACCGCTGGAAAAGGTTCAGCAGAATAACGAAATAATCATATCCGTTTCAGGAAACGGCGACATATTTGTAAACGAAAAGAAAACCACGGAAAGTCAGTTGGCTGAACTGATATTGCAGTTGACGAAAGACAAGCCTAACAGGGAGGTGTTCCTCCGGGCAGATAAGAATGTTTCTTATGGCGCTGTTGTGCGTATCATGGGAAACCTAAAAAATGCCGGAGTCACAAACTTGGGCATGATTACTACACCGCAAGAGGATTCGGCTGGAGCAAGATGATCCCAGAGCTGTTAAAACCCGAAAGGATGGCGTCCAACTCCATGATACTGGCTTCCGCCGCCTTGCACCTGGCAGCTCTGATTGCGATCATTTTGTTATCCGGTTCTTTCAGCTCACGGCCTAAAACTGTTGGCCATATTGTTTCTAACGTGAAACTGGTCGAAGCTGGAGCCCCTCGAATAGAACTCGCCGGTCCGCAGAATACTTTTGTGGAACCTTCCATAAACACTATTTCCTCAGAATTCACAGAACCCGCCACCGCGCATACGCCAAACGATCAGCGCCTGACTTCATCTTTCTCAGAGGCAAAGTCTGCCCCGAATTTGCAACTGCAAAAGAGAAAAAAGGCGCCACAAAAAATAGAAGACCCGAAAGTATCCCCAAACAAGAAAGCGAATAGGGAGAAAGAACCCGACAACTCCAAGCACCTTGAAAAAAGACTGTCGGAATTGCGTTCAAAAGTGCAGTCCAAAAATGTCGATACCGCCCAAACGAATGCTCAGGCGTCTGGAACCCTCAGGTCATCAGGGAAGGCCTCAGGCGCGGACGCTGAACTGTTGCGTTGGTTTGAGCAGGTAAAGAATAAAGTCAATACCAACTGGTCGTTGCTCGGCGACCAGACAAGAATGGAAAGGGTTACAATTGTCGGAGTGCAGATAACTGAAGATGGAAAGCTGGTCGAGGCTTCTATTGATTCCAGTTCAGGCGACAAACTCTTCGACAGTTCCGCTCTTAGAGCTGTTTTCCATGCGGCCCCCTTTCCGCCGGTACCTCATGATGTCGGTGAAAGAATACGTCAATCCGGAGGACTGGCGCTACGTTTCACACCTGGCGGCATGCAATAATTTCATGCGGTTTTCACTATGAATTTACACCCTACCATCAAACTGCCAGTTCTGAGGGTGTTTCTAATTAATGAATAAAGATTTACGCAATGACTAGTCATGAATCTAATATAAAGGCGAACGCCCTGTCGTTAATAGTGAGTCTCCTGTTATTTACGGGCTGTCCTTCCAATTTGCAGGCCAAGCTGTTAATTGATGTAAACAACCCAAATCTGGTCAAGATGCCTGTCGCGGTAATTGATTTCATCTCTGAGACGGGTGGCCCTATAAATGGTAAAGACCTTGCCGCTATAGTCAAAAACGACCTTTTCATAACAGGAATGTTTCAGATCGTGGAATCATCCCCGGCGGCAGCCTTCACCCAAAACCTCGAACCAAATTTTGACCACCTGGCCCAACTCGGGGTTCAGGCGCTCGTTACAGGAAGGTTTCAGATTCGGGGAGATCAGCTTGTGCTTGAGGCAAAACTCTTCGATGTTGGTCTCAGAAAACTCGAAATGGGCAAACGATATACCTCCCACGTTTCAGACCATAGGAAAATGGTTCACCAGTTCGATGACAGGGTTCTTGAAAAAATCACAGGAACCCAAGGGTGTTTTGACTCAAAGATTGCCTTCGTCGGAGACTCTCAATCAAGAGAACTCTATTCCATGGAATATGACGGGCATAATCTCCAGCAACTTACTAGAAACGGAACAATTAACCTCTCGCCGGACTGGGCGCCAGATGGAAACAGCATTCTGTTCACATCCTACCTGAACCGAAACCCTGACTTGTATTCCCTAAACCTCGTGTCCATGCAAACCGTTCCAGTATCGACGAGACCCGGACTTAATGTATCGGGACGATATTCACCTGACGGTCAGTTCATAGCCTTATCCGCAAGTGTTAAATCAATACCTAAGATATTTATCATAAATACCCAAGGTCACATGCTAAAACAATTGACTAACGGCAGAGGAAATGATATCTCTCCCACATGGTCGCCGGACTCAACCAGCATCGCCTACGTTTCAGATCAGGCCGGAGCGCCTCAAATTTATGTTGTTCCGGTTAACGGCGGTGAATCGAGGCGGTTGACATTTGTTAGTAATTACAACACCGATCCTGACTGGTCTCCCAGAGGTGACATGGTGGCATTCACCGCAAGAATTGATGGACGTTTCCAGATATGCGTGATCAGGCAAGACGGCACGGATTTCAAGGTACTGACAGACCAGGGGTCGAACCAGGAGCCATCCTGGTCACCGGACGGAAGGTTAATTGCATTTTCATCAAATAGAGACGGAGCCAAACGAATATACATAATGGACGCAAAAGGCGCCATACAGGTTCCCGTGTCGCCGTTGACCGGCAAAAGCCCGGCATGGTCCCGTAACCACGCGCGTTGAGGGTAATTTGAGACAACAGGAGAGACAGATGCGAACCCGTTTATATATGACAGCTGCTGTGATTATGCTTTTGGCGTTCATACTACTGGGCGGGTGCGCCAAAAAGATCGTAAAACAGAATGAAGGTCCGACTGTCCCCGGTTTCGGAGCAGGCCAGGTTTCCGAGGCCGACATGCAGGGGGTGCAATCGACCCTGCGAGTAATTTATTTTGACTTCGACAAATACGGGATATCCCAGGAGGCGCAGGCGGCCCTGCAATACAACGGTGAAATTCTGAAGAGGTCCCCAAACATTTCGGTGGTCGCCGAGGGACATTGTGATGAACGAGGGACGGCTGAATACAACCTGGCGTTGGGTGAACGAAGGGCCGGGTCTGTCGTAGAATTCCTGACATCGATGGGAGTAGCTCCGAACCGTATGTCTACGGTTTCATTCGGTTCGGAACTTCCTGCAGACCCAGCGCACAATGAAGCCGCCTGGGCAAAAAACAGAAGGGTATTTCTCAGGGTTGGAAAATGACAAGTCTGAAAATTTCAAATCTGACCGAATGCCCGACAGTTCCTGCTAGAACGGCAAGAATTGGTCAAGTCCTTTTATTGTTTTGCGTCACATTGGTGTTGAACACAGGCTGTCTAACCAGAACATCGAACCCTACGCTTCCATACATAAAACCTGCCAATTCGACAGGAACGCCTGACCAGGCATCCAGTCACGTGGCCTCCAGAATTCAGGACCTCGAATCTGAAATTCAGAAACTGAGGGACAAACTGGAGCGACTACAGTCAAGCGGGGCAGAGGATAAAAATGTGAGAGACTTGACTGAAAGGGTAATTCAGCTCGAGAAACAGATTGGAATCCAAGCTTCAAAGAGAGCAGCTCTTGAAGATTTTCCCAACGCTGCGGGATCTGGTTCAGCAGGCGGCAAGAATACCCAAAGGGATGATGCAATTCAGCCGAAATCCTCTCAGACAGGGCTGGATCACTCTGACGATTCCGGCGAAATTAGAGGCGCGGCTGTCGGGCCAGACGAGAAGGCCTACAGACAGGCCTATTCGACCTTCAAGAGCGGATCCCTGGAGCAGGCAGTCACGCAGTTTGAGGAATATGTAAAAAAGAACCCCAAGAGCCAATTCGTTCCAAGCGCTATCTACTGGATAGGAGAGGCGAGACTAGAGCAGGGGCGTTTTGACGAAGCCGTGTTACAATTTGACAGAGTGATAAAGGAATATCCAGGATCGAAAAAAGAATTGAGCGCCCTTTTCAAACAAGGACAGGCTTTTGAGAAAATGGGGGACATCAAGTCCGCAAAGATAATCTTCCAAAAACTGGTCAAAGACCAGCCCCATAGCACACAAGGCAGACTTGCTGCCGCTCGTCTTAAATCCCTTGCAAACAGTGATTGAAAAAAAAGAGGCGCCGAGACGCCTCCTGTCTAAAACGATAATTAACCCGTATAGTTATTGGTAAGCGCCAGCCGGAGGGGGGTAGCCCTGAGGCGCCTGACCCATGGGAGCATATTGTTGTTGAGGCGGCTGGTACATAGGCTGGGCTTGAGGCTGTTGAGGGTAGTATTGCGGCTGTTGTTGGACCGGAGGTTGAGCTGCGCCATACATAGGTTGTTGTTGCTGCGCTGCCCCGGGAGCATATCCCTGGTAGCCGTAAGAGCCCTGTTGCTGTGACGGATCATATCCACCCTGGCC
>CAITZA010000018.1 GCA_903896745.1 uncultured Desulfomonile sp.
AACTCGGATATCGCGTCAGACTTGGCCACAGGTTCTGTCGGAGAGAAAAAATAGCAATTCGGAGCCTTGTTTGAATTACTGGAATCGGCATACCATTATCAGGACTGACATTTGACGATGAAAATTACAGGTTTTTGACTTCTCAGAAGAAACGTAATTATGTTCACACGCCCGGATTCACCCGGAACATCGGGATAAGTTCATAAGATGCTGTTGGACCAAGGAGGTCACGATGAGGAACTTTCTAATGCTATTGTTGGGTCTGTTTACGCTAGGATTGTTAACGTCCAGTGTGATTGCCGAGGCCAAAGACGGGATAGCGGTAATAGTTGTGGATGTTCAAGGTGATTTTACCACGGCCCATAACGGATCGCTGGCGGTCCCCAATTCGGATCAGCCCTACCTTGAAAAAGTTTCTGAGGCTACGCGTCAATTAAAGAGCGCCGGTCTTCCAATCTTTGTGACGCAGGACTGGCACCCGGCAAATCACATGTCTTTTGCCTCAAATCATGAAAACAGGAAGCCATTTGAAACCATTAAACTTCAAGATGGCCGGACGCAGGTTCTGTGGCCACCCCACTGTGTTCAGGATACCAAAGGGGCTCAATCCCTTCTTGATCCTGCCCTGATCACAAAAACAATCCGTAAGGGAACCGATCACAGGTTTGACTCATATTCAGGCTTTAAGGATGATGGTGGCGCGGCAACAGAACTTGATAAAGCCCTGAAAGCCACTGGAATAAAAAAAATCATAGTTTACGGCATTGCTACTGATTATTGCGTAAAAGCAACCGTGCTGGATGCATTGAAAGATGGGTACGCAGTCTATGTCATCAATGATTTGTGTCGAGGTGTAGCAGACGGGACTTCAAAATCAGCCGCAGAGGAAATGACTGCAAAAGGGGCTGTAATTTGGCCTTCCCTTGATATTGAAAAGGTTAAGGGGCTTTAGTGTTCAGCAATTAATCTTTCGTGAATCCTGGCGCCAGAACCTGTGGGGGACAGGATTCACATTAATTGGAAGCCAGACGTCTGGGCCGGATTTAATAGATGCTTTTTCCTGCCTATGTGTCTCGTCATGTTCCCATCTTCCGGTTCTGGTGACATGGAGTAAAGTGAGCCAAGCCATTATTCTCCTCTGTGACTACCCTTTGATATCATTTTGGTCCTATCTTTACAGTTGCTTTTCCCTTGGTTAATTTGACAACCATTAGGGTCCCCTCTCCAGACTTGATCCTGACATTGGGAACCGACCGTTTGAATTCCGCAAGTCCCTTGATAGATGGGAGCACGACAGTATAAGTTCCCGGAGCGAGGGTAATATCCTGATCCGGATTAATGTTAAAAACCACCTTGTCGCCACGCACCTCAATACGATCCACTGTTGTTACATGGAGAGTTTTGGAGTATTTATTCAGGGCATTTTCCAGATCGGCTGGGGCATCGATCTGAATAAACACGCCTCCGGTTTTTTTGGCCAAATCGGAGTATGCCGCTTTCTTCCGGGAATTCATAC
>CAITZA010000019.1 GCA_903896745.1 uncultured Desulfomonile sp.
CATATCCTTGTCTTCAGCCTCCGTTTCAGAGAACTCCGGCATCGGCGCTGTGGTCGGGACACTGTCATCTACCGATGTTGACAATGGACAGTCGTATACCTACACCCTCGTTGATAACGCGTTATTTGAAGACAATTCGCTATTTTTCATTGAGGGAAACCAGTTAAAAACGGCCCGTAATTTCAACTATGAACTGGATAGCGATTATCTCTTGAATATTCGGACTGATGACGGAAGCGGGGGCAGCTTCACCAAATCTTTTGACATAACCGTCAGTGATTCTAACGACGCTCCAGGCGATATTTCCCTCACCTCATCGACCATACAGGAAAATCTTCCGGCAGGAACTGTGGTAGGAGAGCTTTCCACGATAGACGAGGACGGCGAAGGCGCTTTTACGTATAGCCTGATAGATGGAGAAAATTATCCCGCTAACAATCTGTTCGCCATAGTGGGAAATGAGCTTAGGACGGTTGGGAATCTGGATTTTGAGACCGCAGACGCGTATACGCTGAGAATCCAGACGGAAGACGGGGAAGGCGCAACGATTGCCATGGACATATCCGTCAGGGTGACTGACGCCAGCGAGGCTCCCAGCCTTTACATTACGAATAACAGATTCTTCTTCCCCGTTGGAAAGTCGGCCGGGATTAACGTTGGAACTGACTCCAACATCCTGGTTGATGATCCCGATGCTGACGAAAGGTTAACCGCAAGGCTGATATGGAACCCCTCGAATGGATCAATTAGCTACTCTGGGGGCGTGGATTCCGATGGGGTTCTTGAACTGACAGGCGAACAGACCGCTGTCAATTCACTCCTGAAGTCTATTGTTTTCGTCACCAGTGACTCGTTAAAAAATGACACCAGTCTCTCCGTAAGCATCAAGGATTCTGACGGACAGGCTTTTGACGCAACAGATGTCATAACCTTGTCAAAAAACTTCCAGACCACCGTGCAGGTTCCCGACAGTCTGAATGCTACAAGGGGTTACAAGGAGGGTTTTGACAAAGTATTTTTGCCATCTCTCAGGATTGTGGATCAGGACGTCAATGAGAAGGTTACTGTCACGCTCAGTCTTGACAATCCTGGCGCCGGTTATCTGACATCCATGGCAAGTTATTCTGAAGATACCATTTATGATCGGGTGACCGGCGTGTGGGAGTATTCGGGAGCAGTAAAGAACGTTAACTCAATGCTCTCAAAGGTAGTCTTTGTCCCGGAGGACGATACTGACACCGATTCACATATAGCCGTCAGAATTACCGACAACAAGTCCGATCCTGTTACAGGCTTGATAACGCTAAAGGTTACTCCTGTAAATGACCAGCCCGAATTGGTCTCGGTTCCGGAAAGCATCATCAGCTATCTTGAGAATTCGCCGTTCGTTTCTCTCGCGGGAATGAGAATTTCCGATCCGGATACGGGTGAGAACGATCTCACCGTTACTGTGAAACTTTATAACCCAACCTCGGGTAGTCTGTCGCTCAAAGAAGGGTATATTCCCGACGCAAAAATCAGTGACTTTTTTGTGGTGAAAGGAGTTGGAGCCTGGTCCGTTACAGGTACGGTCGATCAGGTTAACAGAACGCTTGACAATCTTCGCTTTATTCCCGCTGAGGATAATGACAGCAATTCCAGACTAAGCGTCGAAGTAACCGATCACGGTAAAAACACCGTGGCGCGTAAGGAGTACTTCTCACTCAAGGTTACTCCTGATCCAAAACATAATGACCCCGTTCTGGCGAATTTTATTATTAGTGGGGAATCCAGTCCCGTATCTGTTGAGCCCATCGTCTCATACAAGGAGGGATTCAAAAATGTGTATATCCCGACAATTGCCGTAACTGACGATGACCCTGATGCACGGATATCGGCCACCTTTACCCTGACTAGTGATGATATAGGGGAGCCCGATATCAAAATTGGATACCTGGAAACCTACGGTGGGGCCGCAAGTCTTTCTAACAGGGACAATGTGTGGAAACTCGAAAACCTTTCCATTGACGAGATGAACAAGGCCCTTGGCCATCTCCGTTTCCAGCCCGACTATTACAATGATCGTGACGCAACCCTTAGCGTGGTCATCTCCGATGGAAATGGAAGCGATGTCAATGCCAAAATATTGCTCAACGTAAACCCGGTAAATGACCGAACAGTTTTTACGGACACACTCGACCAGGTGATAAAATATAATGAAGACTCTCACGCATTTGTGCTTAAGACGGTAAACAGCGGGGTCGAACATTTTCTTCAGGTCGCTGATCCCGACACCGGTCAGAGACTGTCCGCTTCTATACATCTTGCAGATAAGGCATTGGGTGGGTTCAGTTCCAGTTATAATTTTGCAGGCGTTAACATATCAATTGACAGTAACTCCCAAGGCGTCTGGTCGGTCACGGATAGATCTGTTGAAGAGATCAACCTTGCTCTGGCTAACCTGAAGTTCATACCTGTGGCAAATAACGAGAAGGATACCTGGTTTTCGGTTGAAATCGGTGATGGCCCCGAAAATAGCCAACCGGCTCTGTATCGTGAATTCCGGCTCGATGTTCAACCCACTAACGATCAGGTTCTAATCAATGCGCCTGCGCCTGTAAATTACGGTAAATCAGACGGCTCGAATTTAACTGAGCTCGAATTGCCTGACATTGGAGTGTCTGAAAAGGATTCAAATGAGGTCGTAAAAGCTACATTCACTGTCAACGTCGGGACGGAATACGCCTCGCTAACACGTTTCTCAGGGCTGAAAGACAACCTCTACGATTCCCTAACCGGCCAATGGGTCTATGAAGGTTCCCTGCAAAACCTCAATGCAGCCATCAAAGACCTTAAATTCGTGGTTGAGGATGGTTTTATAATACCTCCCGGGGGAATCGCAGCGGGTGGGGGAACTTCTGTCACAGTCAAGATCGAAGACGGTCTTGAAAACGGAACATCGCCAATTGAGAGAAAAATCTACATAACTGAAGACCAGAGTTTCCTAGACCTGATATAACGGGCTGTGTTCGTTTCAGGAACCTGATCACCTGGAATATTCAAGTCAGCGGCGGTTCGGTCGCTGGTTTTTTTGCCTTTCTGCCGGATTTCCTTTTTGACCGGAATGACATCACTGCAGGGTGTCAATGAGCCTCTGATTCTATTACCTGTTCTGCCAGCTTGTGGGGGGCCTTACGATAAACGGTCATTTCCCGCAAGTTTCAGCGGCGTCCTGCGCCACGCAATCATTATTTTACTTGAACTATCAGACACTACATGCTAGAAACACTACTGTTTTTAACCATTATGTTATGCCGGGAGCCATAGGTTGTTATGAAGCGGTTTTCAGCGATTATCACTATCACGCAGGCGATGGTTCTTGTTTGGGCGATGGTTGTTTTCGCACAGACACAGGAAGAGTGGAAACCTTCTGAGGGCCCCCCTCCTCCGGGCTTTTCGGGAGTGGAAAAGACGACAGAAGCCGGCGTAGACGTGTCGATGATACTGATAGAGGCGGTGGTGGTAAATCCGTACAGGACTGTGAGCGTAGGCGCGCAGGTTGGTGGAGCGATAGAAAAATTTCCTTTTGAGGAAGGGGATTTTGTAGAGGACGGAGCGGTTGTTGTTCAGATAGGGACCCGACGTTATGAGTTGACCGCCCAGCGCGCGGAAGAGCGCCTGAAACTTCTTGAAGTGGCGAACGAGCGGGCACAGGACGAAGCTCGCATCAAAAAGGAAGTTTTTGCTTTTGATGGAACAACGAAACAGGAAGTTCTGAAATACAAGTCGGAAGCGGAGATGGCGAAGATTCGCATAGACGAGGCCAGGAAAGAGCACGATCTAGCTGTTTATGATCTCGAATCATGCAGGGTAACGGCGCCCTTTTCAGGGTACATATCCGCGAAGAACAAGCAGATGGGTGAAACAACGGACCGTTACGAAAAGATTTTCACGATTGTTGACAGTTCAAAGGTTCATGCTGTGGCGCATGTTCCTGAAAACATATTGCCCCGTATAAAAAAAGGAATGGAAGCAACCTTTGTTTACTCCTCAGACAGGAAATTCAAGGGGATAATAGAGAGGATGGGCAAACTAATAGACCCCAGGTCGCGAACCAAGAAGGTCTATTTACTTATCGATAATACTAATAATGAACTTGAAGTCGGAATGAACGGGACCCTGCAGATGGTCAGGTAATAAATGCATGTTTTTTAAGTCATCCATCCATTTCTTGAAAAGTTTTTCAGCCTTGATGGGAGTAGCATGTGCGCTTAGCTCATGCACATCCATGCCCCATGGGAATTCCGGGGTTCAGGGAAACTATCTCAGGACAGCTTTGGCTGACGCGTTCACAACGGTTGATCCGTATGAATTTTCAAAGGCGAACGCCATGATGGCCCTGGATCAGTACCGTTCAGCTCAACCTCAGGATGTTATAGGCAAAAAATCCCTTACGCTGGATGAGTGCCGGGACATAGCGCTGGCAAACAACCTCGAAATACAGGCAGTCGCAGCGGATGAAATTACCAAGAGATGGATAGAATACTCCAGCAAGACAAAACTGCTTCCTCATCTGACATTTTCCGGTGACTTGAGTGAGAGGGACAATATCCCGATGTCCTTCAGCCAGGTATGGGGCAGACCTTTTGTAATGCCACCACCAACAGCGGCTGAAAATGCCGCAGGTGTCGGCGAGGGCGTTAACAAATGGTCCAGGGGGCATGAGCGCAGCACGTGGAGATATGTGATTGAGACGAAATGGAGCCCTACGGATGCGGCTCTGGCCTATTATGTGGCAAAAAGCAGCGCAAATGACCGCATAAAAACTCATTTTGCGCGGGTGCGTGCGGCCCAGAAACTTCTTTCGGTGGTAGATTCGGCGTTTCTGCGGTTACTGGCTCTTCAGAAATGTCTTCCTCTTGCGGAGAATGTGGTCAGATCGAGGGATCGCATCCTTGAGAGCACCAAGGGCATGTTTGAAAGGAAGCTGGTCACGGTCGATGACTACAATCGCGCTAACCAGCAGGCTGCCCGGGCGAAACGGGCTTTGACGAAAACGCGCGTGGAAATAGACAAGCAGCGGAATTTGCTTGCGACAGCGATGGGATTGTCTCCTGAAGCCTGTCAGGGGGGCGCGATGTCGGTGACCGGGGATTTAAGGGCTCCGGCAATGAACATGCAGATATGCGATATGGAGATGCATGCCGTCCAGAAAAGGCCTGAGGCGTTTGAGGCCGGATTGAACAACCTTAGTTCCGACAATGATCTTAAGAGGTTAATAATCAAGAATTTCCCAAAGGTTACCGGGTTCTGGCGTTATACGCGTGACAAGGACGTGTTCCTATATAACCACGATTGGAACGAAGTAGGAGCTTTTGTCTATTTTGACCTTCTTGAATGGATATCCAACGCTGAGGAAATGAACGCCGCCGTATCGCATAAGGCCAAGACATATCACGAGATGGGGTCTGTGGCTTTGGCGATCACATCACAGGTTCGGGTAGCCGCGCTACAGTTTAATGACTCCCTGGATGAACTCAAAACGGTTGAGTCTTCCTTGGAGACATCCCAGGAAGTTTACCGGGTGGCTCAGGGGCGTCAGGCCAGAGATGACCTTGACCGACTGTCTCTGGAAGAGGCCAAGGCAAATATGCTTAGCGGACAATGGGAAAAATACAAAGCAATGGGAGAAGCCAATGCGGCGCTGGCGGAACTCGAGAGCGCTATCGGGCTTAACTACAACGAACCCCCTCCCAGACCGTGATCATCGGCAAATTATTAATTAACTTGAAATTATTGAGACTTAGCGTTAAAATGGGGCTGTTGCAAATGTTTTAATGTTTAAGGCGGATTTTTGGGGCAAATTATTACTGAATGAGCAAGCGGGGTCCTCATGGATATGCAGCCCAAACTACGCAAGGACCTCCTGACATCGGAACTTAAGGAGTCTGATGGCGCTACCAGTGTTGTCATCAAGGACCCCGTAGCGAATAAGTTCTTCAAGTTGTCCCGTCGTGAATACGAATTCCTGAGATTATTCGACGGCAAGATAAGCGTTGATGATGGTGTTGAGCTTTTTCGGAGGCGTGGCCAGTTCATAACTCCCGATGAAGCAAACCTTATTATTGACAAGGCTTCCCAGACCGGTCTCGCGCTAGGCGGCAAGTTTAACAACGCAGCCTATCTTGGTAGCGCGAAAGAACGCATAAAAGAGGCTGAGAGAACCAAGATATTTTCCAGCGTCTATTTCCTCTACATCCCTGTATTAAACCCTGATCGCTTCCTCGATAAAACCGTTTGGATATACAAACTGCTGGCCAATAGAATAACGCTCTGGGTTTTGCTAGCTCTAATTCCAGGCGCGCTCTATTTTGTAATAACCGGCTATCAGCGAATGGATCGGGAATATCTTTATTTTTTCAATCTCGAAAACCTCGTCTACCTGTGGCTTACTATTGCTTTCACCAAGCTGATTCACGAATTTTCACACGCATACATGGCCAAGAGTTTCGGGCTGCATGTACCTCAAATGGGGGTGGCGTTTCTCATATTCTTCCCGTGCCTTTACTGCAACACATCAGACGCGTGGAGCCTTGCGGACAGACGTCAGAGGATAGCTATTAGCGCAGCCGGTATTCTGGCCGAAACAGCGCTTGCCATTGTATCGACATATATCTGGTATTACTCACGCCCCGGAATGATAAATTCCATCGCCTTTTACCTCATGGCCATTTCTTTTGTGTCAACCATTCTTTTCAATGGCAACCCGCTAATAAAATTTGACGGGTATTTCATGCTGATTGACTATCTGAGGATTCCGAATCTTCAGACAAAGGCGTTTGGATATATCAAGTACCTATTCTGGAATCGTGTTTTAGGGTCTGCTTCAATTACAAACAATGCCCAAGACGCGAGGGAACGATCGATATTCCTGGTTTACGGCATAGCGGCGTTTATTTATCGCATATTTCTCTATGCGGGAATATGCGTGACCGTTTATTACAGTTTCGACAAACTTCTGGGAGCGCTGCTGGGCGCATTCGCAATCATTCTATTTGTGTTCAGGCCCATCCTGAAGGGGATTGGCACAGTGTTTACTCGGAAGAAAGAGTTGTCCCCAAGACCGCTGGGGGCCATTGCTTTTGTCGCTATTCTGGTTTGCGCCGGTTTACTCCTGAGCGTTCCGCTCTCAAGCAAATCCATATATCCTTGCTATGTGGCCTCAACCAGAATCCAGAAGCTTACAACACCCCTGAAAAGTTCAATATCCAGGGTCCACGTCAGACAGGGGGCTTTCGTCAGGAAGGGAGATATTCTCCTAGAACTGAACCCCTCATTCCTTCGTCTTGCGCTCTACAAGAAGGAAATGCAACGTAATGTCGGCCTAAAACAGGTTGAGGTTACTCTTGTTGACCTCAATGAGATGCCCAAGGCCATATCGAGGCAGATCGAGGTCTATCAGGTTGATGATGAGATACAGCGCCTTCATGAGGAGCTAAAGATTGCGAAGGAAGGAATAATGGCGCCGTTTGATGGAGTGATAACAGCGCTGGATTACAGGGTTCAGCCCGGATTCATGCCTGGTGAAGGCGCGATTGTCGGACAGTTGGAATCTCCGGATCATACCGTCATATATGCGCTGGTTCCTGAAAAGGATAGGCATTTGATTCGCGTAGGCATGAATGTCGAGATGTGGATGCCAATAGGAAGCGGGATCAAATTCAACTCCCGAATAGAAAACATTCGGTCTTACAGTGAAAAGGATCTCAAGGATTCACCATTTTCCAGCCGAGTAGGTGGTGAACTGGCCACGGAAACGAAGAGTGAGAAGTACAAGGACGCTCCTTTGGAGGCTCAATATCTCTGCGAGGTTAGCATTCCGAAGACACAGGCAGGCATTCCTCTGGGGATGACCGGGAAGATTTCCATACCGGCGCCGCCACAGAGTATTCTGTCCAGAAATATCGACAGATTTCTCAGGACTTTTACGAAAGAGACGACTCTTTAGGAAGGTTAGTTATCCAGTTTGCCAATTGAGACTCTAAAACTGGCAGGGCCCAACATGGCGCCTGTTCAAAAGCCGACGGAACAGAAAAAGGTTGTTGATCCACGACAGAGGGCTCTGGCTCTTGGGCTGGAATTTGTAAAACGCTGTCTGCAATCCAACAATCTTGATGACCTTTATTTTCTGCTGACAAATGATCTTAGAGCGCTTGTCCCGTTTGACAGGTCCTTCCTTGTAACACATGTCCGGGGCAAATCCGGCCTTGCGGCTATCGGCGGCCTTACAAAAGTCGAAAAAACATCCAGATTTACCGAGCTTGCCGACAGTATCGCAAAACCGGTCAAGGCGCTCGATCGTGGCATTTTGATATCCGGTAACGGGAATCTGCCGGATGAGGAGATATCCGCTGAGCTGAAAATCTCCCTTGAGGAATATGCGAAGAAGTCCGAGGCCGCTTTCGTATTTTTTGTTCCATTAACTCATCACGGCATGATCCTCGGACATCTGGTTCTCGAGTTTCTTGAACCAACACCTCCAGAGCAGATTGGAATACTGACCACACTGAATGTGGCGCCGTTCATAGCTGCCGCGCTTTTTGAAAAACTGCTTCTTGCCCAGAAACCAAACCTTACGGCGCTTATTGATCCGAACGCGGCAAGCGGGTCTTTTGTCAAACGATACAGCCTGGCAAAAAAAGTCGCCCTTATACTCCTGCTGATTCTTGTTCTGCTCGCATTCATAGCTCCATTCCCCTTTACTGTCGGTGGAGAAGCCGAAATCGCCCCGACCGACAGACATCTGGCTTTCTGCAAAATAGAGGGATTGATCGACAAGGTATATGTTCTTGAAGGATCACGAGTTGTAGCAGACCAGGTAGTGGCCACTCTGGATTCACGCGAACTGGATTACAAGATCAAGGTTCAGGAAAAGCAGTATGAAATCCTTACATCGGAAATGACCATTTTAAGGAGCTCAGCAAACGAAGATCCTTCCAAACTTGCCGAAAGCGCGCTTGTTGAACTAAAGCGAAAGGCCGCTTGGGAGGAACTTCAGTTCCTTAAATGGCAGACCCAGTTCCTCAAAATAAAATCTCCCGTAGCAGGGATAGTCATAACCAAGGACGTTGACAGCCTTGTCGGAAAGAAGCTGCAGGCGGGCGAGCCCTTCTGCGAGATTGCTTCGCCAAATGAGCTGTCTGTAGAAGTTTTTGTTCCGGAGGATAGAATCACCTATGTGAAGCAGGGTCAGAAACTCGAGTTCTATCTATCCGGAAACCCAAGAAAGAGCTACACTCTGGTCGTCAAGGAGATTGCGCCTGCTGCCGAGGTTATTCCGCGCCTCGGTTCCGTATACCGGATAAAGGCGCCATTCGTCGATGCGCCTCCGGACGCGATGGTTGGGATGAAAGGTGTAGGAAAGATTGTCGCCAGGGAATCGACGTTAGCCGCAATAGCCTCGGACAGGCTTCTCAGCCGCTGGCAAAAATTGAGCCTACATTTCTAACCCGAGATTTTCCTCAAGAAAATGTGCGGATAAATATGATAATTTACAACGCTGCGCCTGAAAACGAAAACGCCTCGCTCGAGCAAAAGGAAGACGATCACTTAGCTGAGTTCCTCGAAAGAATGGGTTTGAAACC
>CAITZA010000020.1 GCA_903896745.1 uncultured Desulfomonile sp.
ATTTCCGGTTCCAACGCCGATAAACCTTACAGAATTTTTCAGATTCGGCTCAGCCTCTATTAAAGCGAACAGTTTGTTAACAGTAGGGGCGTCTTTCTGGCATACTGGACAGTACATGCTGAATATTTCCAGGAAAATTATTTCAGCCTTGATCTGGCCCAGACTGAATTTCTGCTTGTCGGTCAGCCCCAGATATTTCTTTGCCGCCAGGGACTCTGGAGACACAAACGTAATTTCCCCCAGAGCCTTTGCATCCAGTTTGTTTTCCTGAGCTACACAAACTGAAACTAGCATCGCCGTCACCAGCAACACTAAACCTGCAACTGTTGGTTTCGTTTTCATTGAATCAATCTCACACGGGTTCGAATCAGCAAACTTCTTTATGAGCACAACTCACGAACATTTTCTTGGATGCGCCGCAAACCGGGCATTTCCAGTCTTCGGGAAGTTCATCAAACTGGGTTCCTTTAGGAATTTTTCCCTTTTTATCACCTCGGTCAGGATCATAAATGTATCCGCAATTGACTGTTTGGCACCGAAACATTTCTTCTATCTTTGCCATTTTCAATCTCCGATTCAAAAAACAGTATGGGCTTCAACCGCCGTTATCAGTCTTTCCCCTATCCTCTCGCCTCATGACCAAGGCATATATGCAAATCTAGATAATACGCTTATCTCGAAAAACTTGCTAAATAAATCTTGTGCCGATTTTTAGATATTCCCATCATGTCAAAAAAAAGATCACGTTTTCTGTGTCTGGCGCGTGGCCAGCCAGTCGAAAAATTCGGAAGGAGAGCGGCGCCTTCACAAGGCGCCGCCACACATCACTTGCAATGCATCATTAAGAATTGTTCTTATGATTTCCAAAGACCGTGAAGGTTGCAATATTCGCGGGCTGTCCATTCTCCCGACACTGGGAATAGGGCTTCCGGGCTGTCACCAGGTTTCAGAGCCTGACGATAAATCTTGCCATCGGAAATAATTTCTATCCACTGAATGTAGTGAGTCTCGTCCATAGGATGAGCCACACTGCCGACCTTAACCTTGAGACCGCCATCGACAGCCTCTTTCACCGGCACGTGCTTTTCCTTGGCAGCGTCAACCGTATTCTCAACCAGGTGTTTCATCGGCTGACCGCAACAAACCAGTTGACCGGCGCCGTCATTGAGAACCTCAACGATGTTTCCGCAAACGTTGCATTTAAATACTTTTAGGGACTGTTTCATGAAAAAATCTCCTCTGTAATTTATTTCTTGACCCTTTTATCAAGGAGTTTGATGATAAAATAATCATGGAATTCAGCGTTTATTATTAACATCTCTCATCCAGTCTTGCCCTCTGGGAGTTCACAACCTACCAGTTCTCACCGAGTAATTCAAAATAGGCTTTTGGATGAGCGCAAGCGGGACACGTATCAGGAGCTTCGATGCCATCGTGAAGATATCCGCAATTTATACAGCGCCAAACGACAGGTTGTTCCCTTTTGAAAACTCTTCCCTGTTCGATATTTTTCAGTAGATCCAGGTATCTTTTTTCATGTTGTTTTTCAGCGACACTGACCGCTTCCCATATCCTGGCGGCTGCCTCAAAACCCTCAGACCTAGCTATCTTCGCAAATCCGGGATACATCTCAGACCACTCGTGATGTTCCCCTGCCGCCGCAGCTTTAAGATTCTCCGCTGTGCCAGCTATTATGCCCGCAGGAAATGCCGCCTGAACAAGGACGTCTCCTCCTTCGAGCTGTTTGAAGAACCTCTTGGCGTGCTCTTTTTCCTGATTTGCGGTTTCTTCAAAAATGAGGGATACTTGAACTAGCCCCTCCTTTTTGGCTACCGACGAAAAAAACGTATAGCGGTTTCTTGCCTGAGATTCTCCCGCAAAAGACAAAAGAAGGTTCTTTTCAGTTTCTGAACCCTTTATTGAAGCCATTCCGATCTCCTTTCATAGTGCGTTAAACTGGCGCCAATTACCATATAAAACTAGAAAATAGCTCCGGCGCAACGCCAGAGTATTGACAAAGAAAACTCCGATCACGATCAATCGCAGCTTTTTTTCAAAAGCTGCCCGGGTAAAAATGCATCAGCCTGCTTCATGTCGTTCCCATCCCGAAACCTCTGGCTGTTCCATCTCACCATTTTTATTTCTGCATTTGGGACACAGACCCGAAAATTCCAGTCGCCGTTGCATGATTTTGTAGTCGTTTACACCTTCAATCGAATCCAAAATTTCTTTAAGAAAGGGGAGTTCCGCATCTGATACGCGCTCGCATGAAATGCATTTCACATGAAAATGATCCTCAACCGTTCCGTCGAAGCGCCGCTGTGAACCAGCCATTTCCAGCTTCTGGATCAGCCCGCTCTCGGACAGGATTTCCAAATTTCTGTACACAGTTCCCAAACTTATTTTAGGCAACTTGGCCCTGACTATTTCGTAAATTTCATTCGCTGTGGGATGGCTGTTCAATTTCCTCAGCTCTTCGACAATTAGTTTTCTCTGGGCCGTAGCCCTCAGATTCCGGTTCAATTGGCGGCACTTCCTTAATAGTAACTATTATCATTTATAAGACGAGATCATGTCTATGTCAAGAACCCCGAACAACGCAGGTTCAATTTCTTCACAAAGTCCAGATTCAGCAAATCAAACTCGAAATGTCCGCCTAGCCAACCCATCGTGACATGGCTGTTAATCAAACATGGAGACAAACTTGAAGTTTACAGAGTCAAACAGTCCCTGATCGGTAAGTTTGAGTTCTGGAATAGGTGTCAGCGCCATGAATGACAGCGTTGCAAAAGGCGCATCCAGTTTGCATCCCAAAGTTCTAGCGGCATCAACTATCGATTTTAGGCCCCGTTGAACCTCGTTAATTGGCCTGTCTGACATGAGTCCGGCAATCGGTAGAGGGAGTCGAGCCATTGTCGCGGATTCATCAACAACTATCATTCCTCCGCCCATGGTAGCGACTTCCCCGGCGGCCATCATCATGTCACTATCATTTTGTCCCACGACAATTATGTTATGGGAATCGTGAGCGACGGACGAGGCTATGGCTCCGGATCGCAGCCCAAAACCCTTAATCAGGGCGACAGAGTGTGAACCTGTGCCATGGTGTCTCTCAATCACGGCCATCTTCAGAACATCCATATTAACGTCTGTCTGAAGCTTTCCGTCTTTCTGAGGAACATTCAGCGATATTTTTCTGGTAAATATCTGGTTTGGAACGACTTCGATCACATTTGCGACATCGCCTCTGGCGATGATGTCAAGATCTTTGATTTTTGACCAATCGACGTTAAAACTTGGAGGGGTTTTAGTATCCTTGACGGAAGCAATATCGTAAACAAATTTTCCGTTGGTTGCGGCGAGAACTCCTGATTTGTAGACCGAATGAATTTTGATCTGCTCCAGGTCATCTATTACAACCATGTCTGCAAGATATCCGGGGAGCAGCGCCCCGATGTTTCCAATTCCGAAATAAGTAGCTGGATTGATCGTCACCATTTGTATGGCGGATATTGGATCGATGCCTTTGGCAATAGCCAATCCCAGCAAATTGTTAAGATGACCTTTTTCGACGATATCGAATGGATCAAGGTCGTCTGAGACCAACATAATGTTTCTGGAATTATAATGGTTAACGATTGGAAGCAGGTCGTCCATGTTTTTGGCGGCAGACCCTTCCCTTATCATTATACTCATGCCGAGATTGAGCTTTTCCTGAGCCTCGGCGAGGTTGGAGCATTCATGATCGGAACCTATTCCGGCGCTTACATACGCGAGCAATTCCCTGCCGGAAAGGCCTGGAGCATGCCCGTCTTTAACTTTATTACGAAAAACATCTATTTTAGCCAGAACTTCAGGGTCTGAAAAAACTACTCCGGGATAATTCATCATTTCCGCGAGCCCCAGAACGCGGGGATGATTCACAAAGGTCTCCATGTCCTCAGCTATCAGCGTAGCGCCCGATGTTTCAAAAGGAGTAGCGGGAACACATGATGGAAACATTACGAATACCGTTAATGGCAGAAGCTCACTGGAATCCAGGATAAATTTAATGCCGTCAATCCCGTGAACATTTGCCAGCTCATGTGGGTCCGTCACAACGGTCGTTGTTCCAAGAGGAACAAGGTTTCGGGCCAACTCCGGCACGCTCAGCATGCTCGATTCCAGGTGAATATGCCCGTCGATAAATCCGGGGCAGACATATCTTCCTTCAATGTCTACGACGGTCTGGGATTCGTAGTCCCCAAACCCGACTATTCGTCCGTCTTTTACGGCAATCGACCCATCGTGGATTGACCCCGAGAAAACGTTTACAATTCTGCAATTCTTCAACAACAAATCGACAGGTTCCTGTCCCATAGCCACCGCTATTTTTTGGCTCAAATCCATCGCTGTTTCCTCTCGATTAAAGCACTTACAGAAATACGGCTTCCTCAGACAAGCGCTGATTCAATAGCCGTTTTGCATTCGCATTGCTCGTAATTAATTCTTTGAACAGAATTGAAAAAAATCTGCTTAACGCTTTCAACATTTGTTTTCATGGTTTGGACTATCATTTCCCATGTGACTGGCGCCTCACTGACATGCCAGGAATCGTAGTCCGTGCTCATGGCAATGCTGGCGTAACAAATTCCGGCTTCTCGAGCAAGAACCACCTCAGGCACAGTAGACATGTTCACAATGTCGGCGCCCAGGGCTCTGAACATTCGACTCTCAGCCCTGGTCGAAAACCTTGGACCTTCTATGGTTATGACCGTTGCGCTCATGTGATGCTTTATCTGGAGTTCGGCGGCAACTTCTGCAAGGATTTGCCTGAGTTTTTTGCAGAAAGGATCTCCCATGGAAATATGAGCTACCTGGTCTCCCTCGAAGAAAGAATTTTTTCTGGATTTTGTCCAGTCGATGAATTGATCGGGAAAAACAATGTGTCCGGGCTCAATCTCCTGTCGCAATGAACCGCAGGCCGTAGTCGCCACAATATGAGTAATGCCGATCTCCTTCAGCGCCCATATATTGGCCCGGTTATTGATCAGTGAAGGAGCAATCCGATGCCCTTTCCCATGTCTGTTTATTAGAGCCACTTCAATAGAACCGATTTTCCCCGTCGATATGTCCGAAGACAACGGACCATAAGGGGTTCCCATCTTGACTTGCCTAATTTCACTCAGGATGTTGGGATCATCGAATCCTGAGCCACCTATCATAGCGATCTTTGCCAAAACAATCTCCTTACCTTCTATAATTGGCGGAACTATTTTTGCATCCTCAAGCGATTGTCAGTATATACTTGATTGATTCTTTTGAGAATCCTCAATCAGTTATGTTTTTTTGCGAAAAAAATATGGTGGATTCCTCGTTCTGAAGACCATGAGGTTACGCCTTCAAGTTGTTCAAATGTAATATTTAAGTCATCCGTAAGGGATTTTTTATGGGACCTTATTCCTGTAATCAGACACGCCTGGATTGGATTGCTGGGGGTCGGATTAGCCGTAGAAAATAAAAGTTAGCGAACACTTCTGTTTTGTATAGTTATAGATTGACATTACAGCATGTTGTGCTCTAAGAATTGATATAGTAATCGTAATTCGCGCCCTCATAATTTTAGGAAGGTTTATCATTCCAAGATATCAAATTGTAATTAAAATGATATTTTTCGTCAGCTTGGCAGGATTGATAGTCTTCCATAACCAGACAGGTCTGTGCGAAACTGGCGAAAAAAATGCATGCTCGTTAATAGGCATAAAAAAAACTGATCGGGTCGGAAAAAACAGCGTGGAAACAGACGGCGCGCCTGACAGTGTTTTTTCCCTTGATCTGGCGCCCAAGACTTCCTCGGTCATAAACGAAATCCAGATACGTGCGACACATCCCAACGGTTTTTGGAGTACGAAGGGCAAACAGGGCAACGCAAATTATCTGGGCGTAGCAAGCGCAAGAAATCCGTCTGAAATTTTAAACCAGAAACTGGCGTCCATTAATCTGTCATCGCCCCAAGATCGTGGCTGTCTGCTTTTCGTCTCTGAAGACGGTTCCTTCACCGCAAAGGACAGAAAATATACCGTCAAGGTACTGTTTTCCGATGGAACCACGTGGTCAGGGCCTGTAAAAGTAGATCCTAGCGTCCTGACAGAAGCCCCCCATTCTGCGCCTGGTGTTTTCCCTGTGAGAATATCTGCGTCATTAAAAGGAATATCAAATTATGACGCAGTGGGAGAATCCAGGAAAATTGGAGGAGATGACAAGGCGGATGGTCTTTTTCATTTCCTTTTAGAGGCAAATAATCGGGAAATTACCGGTCTTCAGATAAGAAACGTTGATGGACAGGCGTCCGCTTGGGACACAATACCGGGGAGCCCAAATGGGGCCATAGGGGTCGCATATACATCCGACCCAGCGCGGCTTATTAATGCCAGGGATGGTTCGGTCAAGATTCCTGTGAAGGACAGGGTGGAACTGAATCTTTATGTCGCCGACAATGGCACAATAGCCGACGGCAAAACCAGTTACAGGATCGCTGTCACATTTGATGATGGTGAGGTTTCCTGGCGTCAGGTTGACAGAACTGGCCCAACGAGTTCAGAAAAGCCTCATGGTAGCGCGTCCGAACCGGTCACAGCGGTCCCTTCAGCCAAAGTCAGCTTTCTCGGCACTTGGCTGGGTTTTGTATCAACAGACGCAGTAGGACAGTATTCGGAAATGAAACCGGATTCCCGGGCCGACGCCGTCTTTGGCCTGGATATCGATGTCGAGCCCAAGAACGTTGTCACCGGGATAGAGATCAACAACCTTTCCGGTCTCCCCCGGAAATGGGGAACAGGCGCCACTACTCCCGGCGCATGGGGCCTCGGAGTCGCGTATCAAACAGCCCCCACTGCTCTAATTAACAAGCCCGATGGTTCAGTCAGGATTCCTATAGAAGGTAGAGTCCAGTTTTATCTGTATGCGGCAGATCCCGGGGATTTGGCTGAATCAAACCAGCATCTTCGTATTATTGTTCACTTTGCGGATGGAACTTCGTATCAGCAGTTCGTGCATAAGTCTCCTTCAACAACGTCTTCCGTTATACCGGATTCAGACATTTCATCACGTGCCAAGGGCATTATCACATGCGAATTCAGGGGATTTATAGCTGATTTGGTAAACACATCCACTAAACCATCTAAGGACGGCTATCTGGATGGCACATTCATAACCAAATTGCAGGCGGACGACAAGAAAATATCAAAAATTGAGCTCTTGGGTCCGGATGGATCTGTGAAATGGTCGAGCGACCCCAAGCCTCCAGTGATGTTTCTGGGCGTCGCCATGTATCCTAAAATTTATCAATTGCTTGATGTTAAAGGCGGTCCGCTGAGTGTTCCTGTATCGGGGCGAAAGACCATATATCTTTATGCCGCTGACAATGGCCTTTTGTCCGATCCAAAGACCAGGCTGTCCCTCCGGGTCACTTTTACTGACATGACAAGCCTGTCCGCAGACGTGATAAAATGATCGTCCTTGTGACTGAAATTCGTCATCTGTAATGATACCTTTATTGACAGCCTGCGCCGGCTTGGATATTGTAAGTCGTGCAATCATGAAAATCTGCGTCTGCCTATATCTCAGTACGTTGTAAGGTCAGATCCCATGATCTGTACAGATTAGAAAACCTGGACGCTTTGGAGTGGAGGTACTTTGTGATAGTCGCAAAACCGAAGCCATTTTCCGAAATATACAACATGGTTCATAATTATTCCAATGTTCTGGTAGCTGGCTGTGGGACGTGTGTTGCCGTTTGTTTGGCAGGTGGTGAAAAAGAGGCTGGCATTCTTGCCACACAGTTGGAAATTGCCTGCAAGCCAAAACAACCTGAATTCCAGTCCTTCGCTGCGACTGTAGAGCGACAGTGTGACAGGGAATTCCTTGAGCTTTTCAAAGAATATGTTGCAAAAGTTGACGCTGTTGTATCTCTGGCCTGTGGAGCCGGCATACAGTTTCTTAGCGATATGTATCCCAAAATACCGGTTTTTCCGGGGGTTGACACCAGTTTTATAGGAGTGAATGAAGGCGCTGGGGTCTGGACTGAACGGTGTCGATCCTGCAACCAGTGTTACCTTGGGATAACAGGGGGAATATGCCCGATTACAATGTGTGCCAAGAGCCTGTTGAATGGACCATGCGGGGGTCCGACAAACGGTAAGTGCGAAACTAGTCCCGAAAGAGATTGCGCCTGGGTTAAAATCATTGAAAGGCTAAAATCTCAGTCAAGACTGGATATACTCACAGGATTCACTCCTCCAAGGGATCATAGAATTAGTGAAAGTCCTGCTCGAATAGTAAAACCTGATTACCAGAATCGATTCTTCCGAGGTTGAATCAGTCCTGTTTATTTAACCGTAATATTACAGTAATGAAGGCTTGAAACAAATCAACCGAAACAGGCTCTCTCGATCCGGACAGGCCCCTTCGAGCTTTGTATTCAGGTGGCTGAAGCTGTAGACTCGATGTGTGAAGAAAAGATTATGCATAAAGAAGTAGCGATCATAGGTTCGGGAATAGCTGGGTTGAGCTTGGCGCATGAATTGTCATGTCTTGGGATTGGATCCGCTATAATAGACAGGCAGGCTGTCGCTGGAGGACAGGCTGCAGGATTTGCCTGCAAGGCTACAGACTCCTGTCAGCGATGCGGGGCTTGCATAGTTCATGACTATGTCTCCAAGGTTACTATAGATGATATGATTGAACCACTGCTCAGCTGTCATATTCTTGATAGTTCTAGAACTAGCGCCGGATTCGAGCTATTGCTTAATGAGGTCCCGGCTAGGATTGATCAGGCAAAATGCTCCGGATGCGGAATATGCAAAAAGGTTTGCCCATCACCCGGCGCAATTCGAATAAATCCGTATACCGGGTCTTTTTTTATTGAATATTCTGAGTGCCTTCTCGCCCGGGGATTCTCATGTAGCGTATGCGAACAAGCATGCTTTGATGATGCCATAAGCATTTCTTCTGAATCTGTTCCAAAGAAGGTAGAAGCGCTCGCTATTGCAATCGCTACAGGCTTTGAGCCTTTTGATGCGACGATCAAGAAACGCTTCGGGTATGGCAGAATTCCTGGCGTTATTACGTCACTAGACCTCGAGAATTTGTTCAGATCAGGTTATTTTCAAAATATGGGGTCAGAAAACAGCTTCTCATCAATTGCGTTTGTACAGTGTGTCGGAAGTAGGGACATCAAGATTGGTCGAAACTATTGTTCGCGGGTTTGTTGCGGTTACGCCATGCGTTCTGCCCGTTTATTAAAATTTATGTTTCCTTCAATTAAAGTCACCATGTTTTTCATGGATCTTCAAACTTTCGACAGAGACTTTGAAGATAGGGTTATGGCGGCGTCAAGAGAAGTGGATTTGATCCGCGGTATTCCCTCAGAAATAAAATTGGGAGCTTCCGGAAAACCTGAAGTGGTCTACAACGACAACGACGATGAAGTTAGGGTTGAAGAATTCGATATGGTGACATTGAGTGTAGGTATGGGGCCGACCACACCCCATATTGGGGGATATTTAGGATTTATTGGCGCCAATTCCGGGAATTACGGCGATGGATCATTTGGAAATCCCGACCCGACGACTACAGGGGTCTTCCGGGCGGGATCAGCCAACGGCCCTAGAACTATTCAGGAATCCATCGAGCATGCAGCCCATGTAGCCTGCGAAATAGACCGTTATCTCTGTAAAATCAAAAGTGGGGTTGACGTTGAATAGTCGGAACACGAAATCGATATTCCTCAATAAACCTGAGTTCAGCGACGACAGACTTGATCGTAGCGCCCTTATTATCGGTGATGACTGGGTTGGTGAAGAAATTGCTATTCGTTTGTCTCTGATGGGTTTGGAAGTAACGTTGGTAAGTGGTCTGACAGACTACGAAAACCATGGCTCAGAAACCGATCTGCTGCTGGATTCATTAGATGGTCGGGTGGGGCAGTTCAGGGCCACGATTGTCAAACAGGATCAATCCCTGAACAAGGATTTTGGTTTTGTAGTCGCAGCTCAATCTGCAATTAAAGAGGCAAGGTTTAATGCGTATGGTCTGAAAAAGGTCCCCAGGGTATTTTCCATTTCTGAATTTGAGCAACTGGTTGAAAAGGGCGATCCCCTGCCAGAAAGAAAGAACGAATGGTATCACGCAGCTTTTATCGATGATTTGACTGGTGATTCATCACCCGAGACTTTTCGTCAATTCCTGGCCGTACTGGAACGCCTGAAAGCAATCGAAAAATTGCAACCCTATGTTTTTACCCGATATCTTAAAGTCGCAGGGTTCGGGCTGGAAAAACGATACAGGGAATTGCGAAGACAGGGCGTGATTTTCTTTAAATTTGACGATGGGGCGCCAACTTTCAAAAACGAATCAGGTTTATGGAAGATTTGCTTTACTGATCCATTGCTCAAGCGGGATTTTGAACTTACCCCGGATATCATCGTGGTAGATGAGAAACTGTCTCCTCAGACTCCGCCTGGATGCTTAAACAGACTGGTTTGGTCCGAAATCTCAACCCCCTACCTGCAATCCGAATCACCGCGATTCACGGGCGTGCTGACTTCGCGGGTGGGCTTATTTGCTGTCGGTCCGTCAAGAGGCGTATTTGACCGGAATATGATACTGCAGGATGTAGACGGCGTAGAACTTGAGATCCGAAAGATCCTGGCAAAGACTATGCCGGCGCTTGGACGGATCCCAGTTGTTGATAAATCCAAATGCGCATTTTGTCTCACTTGCGTTCGCTTATGCCCCCACGGGGCCATCACGTTTTTCGATAGAGCAGAGATTAGCAAAAGTAGCTGCCTGGGATGTGGGATATGTATAGCTGAATGCCCGATGAAGGCCATTTCCTATGTCAATAATCCGGAGAATCATTTCATAGTCGGCCTTCATCACGATGAAAGTAAAATCCTGTCTGAATACACGGGCAAAATTGCGCTGTTTCTCTGTTCAAGATCTGCAGCCCAAGCCTTTAAAAGTATACAGTTCATCGTCGATGAGGACGTAGTAGTCGTTGAAGTTAACTGCGCCGGATCCATCGAGAGTCATCATATTTTGAAGGCATTTAAATCCGGAGCGAAGGCGGTTTTGGTTGGAGGATGTTTTAGGGGTAACTGCGCATCGGTTTATGGGAACATTTTGTGCGAGAACAGGGTTGACCTTGTGGGTTCCGGGTTCGAGAACCCGGTTTCTGAAAAAAAACAGGGGTTATCGAGTTTGGGGATTAACCCTGAGCGAATAAGATTCGTCCCCACCGCCAGCAATACTCCTAATATTCTACTGAAAGCAATTTCAGATATTAAGCGTAAAATAAAAGGTCTTTAACCGGTTTTTTACGTAATAATCTTTTCATTCGTTTAAAGAGTCAGGTTTAGAGTTTAGAGAGCATCAATGACTAGAATAAACCTCAACGAATTAGATCCTTCTTTCAAGTTCAAGGTGGCTTCAAGCCGTGGAGGAGAAGGCCTCCAGTCGTGTTATGCGTGTAAGGCGTGTACTGCAGCTTGTCCCATTGAGAAAACCGTTAAACGTTATGACCCACGTAAAATAATCAGGATGGCGTTGCTCGGCATGAAAAAGGAACTTCTGGAAAGTGATTTCATCTGGCTGTGTTCTTCCTGTTATAGTTGTTCGGAGGTTTGCCCGCAGGATGTCCGTTTCACTGACGTTATTTATGCAATCAAGAACCTGGCGTCTTCAGAGGCGTGCGCTCCTTCAGGATTATCAGCGCAAAAAGGTTTGTTGAAAGACCACGGTCGTTTGTATGAAGTAAGCGATTTTGAGAATGAAAAAAGAACAAAGCTCGGGCTTCCACCAATAGTTGAACATCCTGAAGACTACGAGCGTTTGTTATAATACCTTCTCCCGGAACTTATGACCTCATGAAATCAGCGTAATAACGGAACGTTTATTTATGGAAGCTTTACTATATCTAGGTTGCACGGTTCCCATTCGTAATTTGAATTATGAATTGTCATCCCGAATGATAGCCAGAGCGTTGGGCATCAATTTTCATGATAATGAAGCGTTGGGATGTTGCGGATTTCCATTAAAATCGATGGATGTAATGTCTACAATATTGTCTGCAGCACGAAACCTGGCAATAGCGGAACGCGACAATCTGGAAATATGCGCCTTGTGTAACGCTTGCGCAGGGACGTTGAACGAAATATCCCACACACTCGATCACGATCAGGATCTCAGACGCCAGGTAAATGATAAATTGAAAACCGTGGGACTTGAGTATAATGGGACTGTTCGCGTGCGCAATTTTATGAGGCTTCTTTATGAAGAAGTTGGTTTGGACAGGATCCAAAGTTGCGTAAAAAGACCCCTTAATGGCATCAAGCTGGCGCCACATTACGGATGTCATTATTTGAAACCTTCTGAACTGAATATTGGATTTGAGGATCCAGAGGTTCCGCGAACCTTGTCTTCTCTTATTGAGGCCACCGGCGCACAGTCTGTTGATTACGCTTCGTTGAAAGATTGCTGCGGTGGTGGTGTTCTTGGGGTATCAGAGGAGGTGGCAAATTCCCTGGCTCAAAAAAAATTACAGGACGTCGCGGTATCTGGGGCCCATGCCCTGGTTCTGGTCTGCCCTTTCTGTAACGTAATGTATGAGGGACAGCAGAAAAAGATCGCTAAAACTGCAGGACTTGACCTGAAAGTCCCCGTAGTTTATTATCCACAAGTTTTGGGACTTGCTCTCGGCATGAACCCTGACGAACTTGGATTCAAGCTTAATCGTGTTAAACCGGCGGAAATGTTAAAACTGGTTGAAGGTTTAGAAGTTTTCTAGATATATTTTTTGAAGCATTCCATTTTATGGAGTTGTTAGGCGGAAACTTATTGCGAGGAGTCAATCATGGAATACGCAGGTTATGTGTTTCCGGATGATCTGAAATTCGAAAAGAATCATTACTGGGCTAAGGTCGATGGCGATCTGGTAATAACAGGCGCTGGGGAATTCATTTCCAAACAGTCGGGTGAAATAACATTTGTGGATTTGCCGGAGGAAGGGGATCAGCTAACTCAGGGCAAACCTTATGGATCTATCGAATCTGGCAAGTGGGTTGGACGCATTTATGCGGTTGTCTCTGGCGAGGTGGCTGAAGTAAACTCTGCGCTCGAGGATGAGCCGGAAAAAATTAACGAGGATCCTTACGGTGAGGGCTGGATTTGTAAAATCAGACCATCTAGCTTGGAGTCTGAACTTGCGGCGCTTATTGCCCCTGACGACTCGTTGAAAAAATTCATTGAAGAAGAGATCAATAAAATTGAGGAACAGAAATAGTTTCTGCCAAAGAAAACTTTTTACAACCTCAGACGATCAAGAATCATTTTAGGCTAGGGTGACCAGGTTATTGCTGGTCATCCTGCCTTCTATTTTTTTGATAAGTCAACTTTGTTAACAATATTTCGATTACAGAGGGCAATTTGATACTTTCGCGGCCTGAATATCACGGAAGTATCCGATTTATCGCATAGCCTGGCCCGAATAATCGTCATTACCGATCGGAGAAATCCTATGGAAACTGGAACATTAACTGTAAAACGTGGTCACGCCCAAATGCTCAAGGGGGGAGTGATCATGGATGTTGTTACCCCCGAACATGCAAGGATTGCGGAAGAGGCCGGCGCATGCGCTGTAATGGCGTTGGAAAGGGTTCCAGCGGATATTAGAGCGCATGGAGGGGTTGCCAGGATGAGTGATCCTGGCCTGATTCTCGAAATAATGTCGTCGGTGTCTATACCTGTAATGGCTAAATGCAGAATCGGACACTTTGTGGAAGCTCAGATACTTGAGGCCATTGGTGTTGATTATATTGATGAGAGTGAGGTTCTTACTCCGGCGGACGAGCAGAATCACATAGACAAAAGAAACTTTACTGTCCCATTTGTTTGTGGTTGTCGAAACTTGGGAGAGGCATTGAGACGCATATCGGAAGGCGCCGCAATGATCAGGACCAAAGGAGAGGCTGGAACAGGTGATGTTGTAGAGGCGGTTAGACACGCCAGGGCGGTGATTGGAGACATTAACAGATTGTCAGCAATGCGAACTGATGAACTTGCTTCTTACGCCAAACAAATTGGAGCGCCACTCGAACTCGTTTACGAGACAGCCGAGAAGAAAAGACTCCCTGTGGTCAATTTTGCCGCTGGTGGAGTTGCTACTCCAGCGGATGCCGCCATGATGATGCAACTCGGAGTGGACGGAGTATTTGTGGGATCGGGCATTTTCAAGAGCGGCAATCCTGCCGCTCGCGCCAAGGCCATCGTTCAGGCGGTTACTCACTTCAACAACCCGAAAATCCTGGCCGAAGTGAGCAAGGGTCTTGGAGAGGCCATGGTTGGAATAGGATTGTCTCAACTGCCTGAGAATGAACGCCTTGCTGTTAGGGGTTGGTAGGTTTCCTGTCATGCGAATTGGTGTTTTGGCTTTACAGGGAGACTTTGAAGAACACTCTTCAGCCCTTCAGCGTCTTGGCGTAGAAGTGGTTGAAATACGTCTCCCTGAGGACTTGCATGATATAGATGGGATCGTGATTCCGGGTGGAGAAAGCACAACTATCGGCAAACTCGCCCGCCAATATGGATTAGTTGAAGAGCTGAAAAAACTCTCGAACAAAATACCTTTCTGGGGAACTTGCGGTGGATTGGTTTTCATGGCCGCGGACGTCGGCTTCGATCAGCCGGTCTTAGGCATAATGGACATGAAAGTAGAGAGAAATGCTTTTGGAAGGCAAGTTGAGAGTTTTGAAAAGGAATTGAGAATAGAGGGTTTGGAGGGACCGCCTTTCCCTGGTGTGTTTATACGTGCACCGGTAGTCATGAGTGTCGGCAAAAATGTCAAGATTCTGTGCCAGGTCGATGACGGACGAATTGTTGCTGTCAGACAGGACAATATGCTTGCCACTTCTTTTCACCCTGAACTCACTTCTGACGATAGATTGCATAGGTACTTCATTGCCATGGTTGGCGAGACGTCATGCTCAACGCTTGCGGGGAGCAAAATTTCCTGATCTTATTGGCTGGGATTTAGAGTTCAACTCTCATGGAAAAATTCAAGGCTGTCATTCAATACGATGGCGCCTCCTATTGTGGGTGGCAGTTTCAGCCTGACGAGCCTACGATTCAGGATGAGATAGAAAAGGTTTTATCCCGAATTCTGAAATCACGGATCAGAATTTACGGCGCAGGCAGGACCGATTCCGGGGTTCACGCAACGGGGCAGGTCGCCCATTTTCATGCACTGTGGCGGCATGACACCGAAAAACTCAAAAAGGCTCTCAATTCGCTTCTGCCTAGGGATATTTCGGTAGTTGGTCTGGAAAAAGCCGATCCGGACTTTCACGCCCGACATTCTTCCGTATCAAAAACCTATACATATTCAGTCCTTAATCAGTCCTGCAGAATCCCCTTTCATAGATTGTATTCGTGCCACATCCCTCAGAGACTAGATATGGAGCTAATGAACCTGGCATCTGCCGCGCTAGTGGGGACTCACGATTTTGCCGCATTTGGAGCTCCTACCGACGGGACTCCATCGACAGTACGGCAGATTTATTCTGCAACATGGTGTGCAAGCGCGGACACGGGTTTGCTTTCTTTTTCAATTCGTGGCTCCGGCTTCCTCAGATACATGGTAAGAACTATAGTGGCTTCTTTGTTAAGGGTTGGAAAACGGGAAATTGACGTGGACAAAATCCGGATTATTCTCGAGTCTCGAGACAGGTCACTGGCTATCGGCAAAGCTCAAGCCTGTGGATTATGTCTTTCCCGTGTAGATTACTGAAAAAACGTACGAATCATACTTTAG
>CAITZA010000021.1 GCA_903896745.1 uncultured Desulfomonile sp.
CCTGTAATTTTCATCGTCAAATGTCAGTCCTGATAATGGTATGCCGATTCCAGTAATTCAAACAAGGCTCCGAATTGCTATTTTTTCTCTCCGACAGAACCTGTGGCCAAGTCTGACGCGATATCCGAGTTCTCCGTTTCATGAGGCTGGATTCTAGGAAAGAAGGCTACCAACAGGCCGAAAGGTCCTAGCAAGACGCCGGCAAAAAACCAGCCAGGTCTGCTCCTGTTTTTGTGAGCGGCAATAGCGCAACTCAGCAATCCAAATAGGAGAGGCAATACAATAGACCAAATCAGGGGGTTATTCATGATGAACCTCGTAGTTGGGACAGACATGGCGGAGTTTTTCAGGCGAATCGTCCATCCGATCGCTTGGTGCGGAATTGAAATGCCTTATCGTCCATCCATCCGCGTGATGTTTCCGTCCTGTTATCAATACCTGAAACAAAAGGTTTTATATCTATAAGAGGCGTTCCATCAAGTATATCGACGTCCTGTATTTGCAGCACACTGGATTCGATAGATAACAGCCTTACCACCGATAGTCCGACCGGATTCGGTCTCTTGGGGGCCCTAGTTGCAAAAACACCTCTCAATGTATTTTCAAGGAAGGGCTTAGTATGAAGCGAGTAACCTTTTGAACTGTGAAAATGGTAAATGAGAAATATGTGCGAGAAACCGTCAAGATCTTTTAATCCATCGGCAAATTGATCAAAGACTTCTATATATCCTCGAAATTCCCTAGCTCCTTCGGGCTGGATAGGCATGCCCTCAATGTTCGTAAAAGGCGAGTGAATAATTCCGATAGGCTCGTAGACTATTTTATCAATCATTTGATCAATCCCCAAACACCATAGTGGAACACAATTGACAGTGACGCAATATGTTACTTTATTTCCTGAACCGCCTCCAGATGTAACTGGAGCAACAATTATTGCCACCCAATTACGAGTCAGATTATAGCCGTTCCTGAAAATAAGAGCGAAATTAATGCAGACTTAATATGTCATTCCCTCTAAAGCGGGAATGCTGTAAACGTGGATGGCGGATCAGGTCCGGCATGACAAGGCCCGCCCCTGATTTCACAAGTACAGTGCGCTGTCGTCGTACGCCGGTGAATTCATGGCATGTTGTCTCCAATTTCGGTCTCATTCCGGCAATAATTTTGAGAAACGCTGCATATTGAAGAATCACGGCATAAAATTGCAAGAGGTGGCTCCAGGCGCCACCTCTGTATTATTATCGGTTTACCACAACCCACTAAATCCTAGAGAGTCCCCGATATTACTATCCTCTGGATCTCATTGGTTCCTTCGTAAATCTGGGTTATTTTGGCGTCTCTCATCATGCGTTCAACCGGATATTCGGTGCTGTAACCAAATCCTCCGAGAACCTGAACCGCCTCTACCGTAGTCCACATCGCTACGTCAGAGCAGTAAGCCTTGGACATGGAAGAGTGTCTAATGGTCTCAGGTGGAATTTTGGAAAGATCTTTCTGAACCTTGTCCAACAAAGAGCATGTTTTCCAGAGAAGCATACGTGCTGCGGTAATGCGCATGGCCATGTCAGCGAGTTTAAATGCAATGGCCTGATGTTTTATGATTGGTTTTCCGAATGCCACTCTTTCCTTGGCGTATTGTGTAGCATACTCAAATGCGCCTGCGGCAATTCCCAAAGCCTGAGCGCCCACAGAGGGTCGGCTGAAATCGAGAGTCTTCATCATGATGTGAAAACCGGCCCCTTCTCCAGCGAGAATGTTCTCGGCAGGCAACTCCACATCTTCAAAAACCAGCTCCCTGGTGTCTGAGGATCTGATTCCGAGTTTGCTCTCTTTTTTCCCAATCGTAAATCCGGGCATACCCTTTTCGACTATGAACACGCTAGCCCCCTTGTAGGGCGCAACATCGGGGTCAGTTACCGCGTACACGCTGAACGTGTCTGCAATTCCGCCGTTAGTGATCCACATCTTCGAGCCGTTGAGGATATACTTGTCTCCCTTTCTTACGGCCCGGGTTTTCAGCGCAGCCACGTCTGAACCGCCTTTTGACTCGGTGAGACCAAATGCCGCAGTTGTCTCCCCTGTAGAAAGGGGTTTAAGGTATTTTTCTTTCTGTTCATGATTGCCGGCAAGAATTATGGGAAGACTACCAAGTTCCTGAACAGAAGGTATTAGCGCCACCGATGCGTCGGCCTTGGCAAGCTCTTCTACCACGATGCAATGTGCGATCATCCCGGCGGCCATGCCGTCATATTCCGCAGGAAAATCAACACCCATGAGACCATTTTCCCTCATGAGCTCAAGCATATCATAGGGGTACTCCCCCTTTTTGTCTCTTTCTTCAGCCCCAGGAGCAACCTTTTCCTTCGCAAGTCTCCTGACCATATCCTGTAACATCTGTTCTTCTTCGGTCAACGAGAAGCGATTATTTTCTTTCATCATATCCTCCGATTTGTCATGCGCGAATGGATTAGTTCTTTTTGACGGAATCTGTTTCAATGGATTCTATGCGTAATCATAAAAACCTTTGCCCGATTTTCGCCCAAGTCTTCCGGCCCTTACCATTTTCTTCAGTAATCCTGGCACGCGATACTTTGGGTCACCAAACTCTTCATAAAGATGCTGCTGAACGTTCAGGAGCGTGTCCAATCCGACCAGGTCCGCAAGAGCCAGAGGGCCCATGGGATGGTTTGCCCCCAGCCTCATTCCCTCATCGATTTCTTTGGCTGTGGCTAAACCCTCCTGAAGAACAAAAATGGCTTCTATAACCATTGGAACCAGAATCCTGTTAACAACGAAGCCCGGAGCTTCCAGAACTTCAATGGCAGTCTTCCCCATCTTGGAAGACAGGTCCTTTATGACTTGGACAGTTTCGTCAGAGGTCCCGTAACCCCTGATGATTTCAACAAGCTTCATCATTGGAACAGGATTGAAAAAGTGCATCCCGATGAATTTGTCCTGTCTGTTTGTAGCAGCGCTCATTTCAGTAATGCTGAGACCGGAAGTATTCGTAGCGAAAATGACTTCAGGCGCGGCCAATGAATCCAGTTCCCTGTAGACGTTCTTCTTGAGGTCCAGTTTTTCTATGACCGCCTCGATCGTGATGTCAACATCCTGGACGAGCTCCTTGAGTGTCAGGCATCCAGTAATTCTACCTCTTATGGTTTCAGCGTCGGTTGCGCTGATGAAACCCTTTTCGGCCATACGTTTGAGGTTCTTTTCTATTGTTGAAAAACCTTTATCCAGAAACCTGGTTTCCACATCCATAAGATTTACAGAATAACCGCTCTGAGCTGCGACCTGAGCAATACCCGCTCCCATCAAGCCAGCTCCTATTACACCTATTTTCTTGATTTCCATAAGGCTTACGCCCCTCCTTCGATCTGCGGATTAAGAAGTCATGTTAATCACTATGAGGGCGCCAACGATTTTGGACGCATAAGTTTAGAGAATACCAGAGCAAAACGATTTGATCAAGCGTTTACGAGAGTTATGAATCGATTCGTTGATCAAAATTTATAAACATGTTAATAAAAAGGGAAGTGTCGTAGAAATCCCAGGCTTTTAAGATCGAGAAGGAGGACTAAATGGCCAAAGTCGCCGTTATAGGGGTGGGCCAGAGCGCATTTGTTCGTTCTTATCCCGGCTCTATTCGTGAACTGGCTTTTGAAGCATTCAGGGATGCCATGAAGGACGCCGGAATAAAGTCACAGCAAATTGACGCATCAGTGATTTGCTCAGCCCCTGAATATGACAAACAGAGAACACCCGCCGGCCTCATGGCGGAATACCTTGGATTAAACCCTCAGCCCACATTTTATGTAGAGAGTGTTTGCTCTTCGAGCTCGAGCGGGCTGAGAACGGCTTATGCGCTTGTCGCCTCAGGGCTTCATGATGTTGTTATGGTATTGGGTTTTCAGAAGATGTCGGAGATTTCTTCAGCGGAATCCCAAGAGAGGATGGGTCGCGGGGCCGATATCCAGTGGGAGGCGCCTTTTGGCACAATGATGCCGGCTTACTATGCAATGTATGCCAGGGGTCATTTCGAAAAGTATGGAACTACTGAGGAAGATCTTGCCTTGATTCGAGTCAAGTCATCCACTTATGGCGTAATTAATGACAAAGCCGTTTTTCGCAAGTCGCTGGATCTGGAAAAAATAATGGAGCCCAAGTATATAGCGACTCCTTTAAAAATGTATGATTGTTGCGCCAATGCCGATGGGTCTTCATGCATGATCCTTGCTTCCGAAGAAAAAGCGAGGGATTTGTGTGCGAAACCAGTATGGATACGAGGTCTTGGAATGGCTACGGCGCCAATAAACATGGCCGGCAGGGATACCTTTTCGGGGCTAAAATGCGCACAACTAGCCGGAAAACGCGCTTATGAGATGGCTGGAATAGGGCCCAAAGACATTGATGTCGCAGAAGTTCATGATTGTTTCACCATAGCGGAAATGATGGCCTACGAAGACCTCGGATTTGCAGAGCCCGGTAAAGGAAAAGAGCTTATCCGAAACAAGGAAACCTACAAGGAAGGCAGGATTCCTGTGAATGTCGATGGAGGTCTTCTTTCCAAGGGGCATCCGATTGGCGCCACAGGCGGTTCCCAGATCAGGACTGTAGCGCTTCAGTTGAGAGGCGCCGCCGGAGAGATGCAGGTTCCAAACGCGAAAATCGGACTGGTTCACAACATCGGTGGGGTCGGGATTTACGGAAACGTCAGTATCTTCAGCGCCGATTAAGCAGTTACAAATCATTTTTCCTGTCGAGCAATGATTTGAACCAGAATCATGGCTACCAATAACGGACCGAGGTGTTAATACGCTGGAGGCAAAGACATGAGTTTTGATCAATTTGGAGTAATCAGCTTCACTTCTGCGACAAAGACGGAAAAGTTTGTGGAGCTGCTTCAGGATAACAGGTTAAGTGGAACTGTATGTAAATCGTGTGGAGCGAAATTCTTTCCGCCACGAAGCGACTGCAGCTTCTGTTTAAGTGATGAGATGGACTGGTTCGGGATAGATGGCCCTGGTGAACTTATAAGCTATACCACAGCCATGTATGCTCCGGCCGGGTTTGAAAAAGATGTTCCCTATTCTCTTGGGGTTGCGGAATTTCCAGAAGGGGTAAAGGTCTTTGGACGCCTGGACAAATCCATACCGGATGACCAGCTAAAAGCGGGTTTAAAGGTAAAGGTCAAGGTGGTAAGTTCAGGAGAGGGAAGGGTAAGTTACGAACTCTCAGCCGCCTAACACACTGAAATATTCCTGGAAAGGCCGGGGGACCACATCGTTCCCCGGCCTTTGTGTCAAATATGATAGTGGTCCCGGTTTCTAGTCAGAATTGCCGGTTTCTGACAAAGAGCCCTGCATAAAGTTTGTCTACGTGCAAATTTGACTCGGTGGTGTTTGTTTCACGACCAGACAAAAAGGCCTATTTCAGTTTTTCAATCAGATTGAGCAGTTCCGCAGTTTTTTCCTCCAAGAGGCCTTGGTCCTGCCTGGTTTCAACATTCAGCCTTATGACAGGCTCTGTGTTAGATGGACGCAGGTTGAATCGCCAGTCCTTGAACTCCATGCTCAGTCCGTCAACATCGTCACTAAACAGCTCTTTACCTTTGTAAATTTCTTCTACCTTCCGGATAACTGAAACAGGATCTGAGACGGTTCTGTTGATCTCACCGCTTACCGGAAACTTTGCCATTCTTGACTCGACAAGTTGGGAAAGAGGCTTGCCTGCCACACTCACCGTTTGAACCAGCACGAGCCAGGGAATCATGCCGCTGTCACAGTAGGCAAAGTCCCTGAAGTAGTGATGGGCTGACATCTCACCGCCGTAGATGGCGTCTTCCTGGCGCATTCTTTCCTTTATAAAGGCGTGGCCAGCCTTACTCATCACTGAGACGCCCCCAGCGTCATGAACCATTTCCACGGTGTTCCAGACAAGTCGGGGGTCATGTACAATCCTTGAGCCTGGATTGGATTTGAGAAAGGCTTCAGCAAGAAATCCTACAACGTAATATCCCTCAAGAAATAGAGCCTTTTCGTCAAAGAAAAAGCATCGGTCAGCGTCTCCGTCCCATGCAATCCCGAGATCCGCCTTATGTTCTATGACTGCACGCTCGGTTACACCCCTGTTTTCGGGCAATATCGGGTTGGGAATTCCGTTCGGAAAAGTCCCATCCGGTGTTGGGAAAATCTTTATGAATTCAATAGGTAGTTTTTTTTCAAGTTTCTCAAGTATGATTCCGGCGCAACCATTTCCGCAGTTTGCTACCACCTTTAACTTGTTGATCCTGGAAGGATCGATGTAGGTCATGAGGTGGTCAACATAGGCGTCCTTCACGTCAACGTACTCAACAGTTCCCTTTTTGTCTGCCTCCGGCGCATAACTGTCCTCAAAGATAATTTTTTCAATATCCTTAAGGCCGGTGTCACCACTAATGGGTCTGGATTGTTCGCGTACGAGCTTCATGCCGTTATAATCCATCGGATTGTGACTTGCGGTGACCATGATTCCGCCGTCCAGCTTCAGGTGTGAGGTTGCGAAATAAACTTCTTCGGTGGGGCACAGTCCGATGTCAACAACATCACATCCCTGCGCATTCAATCCAGCGCTTACCGCTTCCGAAATTGATTTGCTCGAAAGCCTGACATCTCTTCCGACGCAGACCTTTTTGGATTTTAGCAACGACGCGTAAGCCCGGCCAATCCTGTAAGCCACCTCTTCGTTTAGCTCGTCAGGTATTCTTCCTCGAATATCGTATGCCTTAAAACTTTTTCTAACTTCAGGATTTAACTTTTTCATGATAACCCCCTTTCAATTAAACAAAGATAAAGCTTATCATTATTGAAATTGCTGAAATTATTCCTACAGTAATCCCTGGTATCCACGTTCCTTCAAGAGAATTTGCAGTTGCTTGATGTCCTGAGCGCTGTCTTTGCGGCAAACCAGTATGGCGTCCGGCGTATCAACGACAATGAGGTCCTGAACCCCTACGAGAGCAGTCAATTTAAGCGGAGATGATACCACGCATCCGGATGACCTAAGACTCAAAGTTTCCCCCTTGATTGCATTACCATTCTCATCCGTATTCCATACATCCTGTAGCGAAGTCCAGCTCCCTACATCATTCCATCCGACATCCACAGGAATTACAAGAACATCATCCGACCTTTCCATGATGCCATAATCAATTGAAATGTCGGGTAGTTCTTCGTAAAGCCTGTTAACAGTTTCAGCTTCTCTTTCGGTGTTCAGATCGGCCTCAATTTTTTCCATCGCTCGGCTGATGGCAGGAAGATATCTTTCAAAAGCGGCAACAATGGTGGATATTTTCCATACAAACATACCGCTGTTCCAGAGGTAGTCGCCCCTGGCGAGATAAGACTGGGCGGTTTTCAGTTCAGGTTTTTCTACAAACCTTATTACCTTGAACGCCTTGAGACCATCCTTTTCAGAGACAATCTCCCCTGTCTGAATGTAGCCGTAACCGGTTTCCGGTCTGTCGGGAACTATTCCAAAAGTGATCAACTGCTCTGTCTGGTATGCAATGTGATATGCTGATTCCAGAGCTTTGACGAAATCATTCTCCTTGCCTATGAGATGATCAGCGGGGAGTGCGGCCATGACACCGTCGGGATCGATCTTGCGGAGTTTATAGGCTGCGAGCGCGATACAGGGCGCAGTGTTTCTGCCGAAAGGTTCGGCCACGATTGAAGTTGTGGCTATCTCGGGAAGCTGCGCTCTGATCTTGTCCTCATGCGAGCCGCCTGTAACAATAAGTATGCGATCAAACGGGATTACGGGCGATACCCTGTCAACAGTAGCCCTGATCATCGTTTTCTCGCCAACTATGTTGAGAAGCTGTTTAGGCCTATGTTTTCTGCTTTGCGGCCAAAACCTTGTCCCGCTTCCACCCGCCATAATCAAACAGTGGAGCATTTTGAATTTCTCCTCACCATAGAGTTATTTGATGCCTTCCAACTCTATTGGGTTTTAGACAACAGAAACGAACATGATGTTCAGAAAACTGATCCCTCATTGCAACTGATTTCTGTATCCTTCAACAGGGCGCCTCCTGGAACAACGCATGGCGAATCTTTTGCGGCCTTTATCACGACTTTGCCTTCAATAATAACATCAGATTCAAAATATACAGGCCCGGAAACCGAAAGGGATTCTGCGCCGACAAGTGAAATCGTGGACAAATCGGCGAATCTGTCGGGTATGTTGAGCGGTGAATCAATGAAATCTACCGAAAATGTTACCAATGGTCTCAAAGGCAATTCCTTTGGACGCATGGGGCTGGGTTTAATAAGGCTATTCTCATCAAGGATACATGCGTCAGACTGCAACACAAAAAGGTCTTCTATCTTCTTGGTTGGGAAAAACCGGTCTCGGCCTACACGCAACCCGCGCGCCTTCCTGAAAGATCCCATGGCTGCCCCCATGGCGGTTTCTAGCTGGATGACACGACTGTCGCGTATTTTTTTTCGATTCTGTATTACGGGCAAATGAATGGAGTTGGTTTCCAAAAGTTTTTTCAAGGCTGCCAGGCTGACCCAGACATTGTTTGTATTGAACACCCTAAACTTTTGAACATCCATAAATAATTTAATCTGGTCATCAGGAACCTGCCCTATCTCAAGCAATTCCAGCCGACCCTGGTTGACTACCAGTGTGCCACCTTTTCGATCTTCCTCTGTGCGGTCAGTAACTTCAAGAAGGAAATCAATAGATTTCAAATCCATGAGCCCAAGAATCCACGGATCCAGGGATGCTGCGAGATTGTCAAGATTTGAAATGAAAGCCCATTTGATTCCCTGGGAGAGAAGGCTGTCGAGCAAACCAGACTGACTAAGGCTGTCATAGACATCCCCGTGTCCGGGTGGAACCCAATCGTCATCAGAGTCGGTGTTTAACGGATACAGGTTGTCTTCGAGCAATCTGGGAACTTCCTTTTGCAGGAAAGTCAATGCAGAGAACCCTTTTTCCCGAAGGACATTGTGTGTGGGACCATCAGTAAAGAAGCTGTTCATGAGAACCAGTGGAATATCGACACCCCATTTCCTGCGCACAGCCTCTATTTGAAGACAGATTATCTCGAGATAGCTAAAACCATTCTTGGCTGTCAGGATTCCTTTGGGGACATTTCCGCCCATGGTGGTGCTCCGACCACCGTTTAGTTTTATTATTGCTGCTGAACTGAATAAGTTTACGCCCCTTTTTTCGAGCTCAATTTTTTGCTCTTCCTCAAGTGGCGGTTCCAAAAGCAGGCTGGAATCTGGGGCATTCAACGCATTTAGGTCGTAGCGCATGTTCGGCGTCTTGTTCACAATTTCCCGAACTTGGGACAGGAACAGGTCTATCGAGTGGCCGGACATTCCACGTGATGTCATTTTGTCACGGATCAGAGTCTCAGCTTGGTTTGCATCCATTTTTATTCATTCCATTTGATCGATACGGAATTTGCGATACACATAAACTCAAGCGTTATTTTTTGAATCGGCGACCGTCTTGCGAGCTTTTTCGATGAGCTCTATTAGAGTAACAACCTTGGGCTTGGGCTGTCTGCTAAAATAGGAATCCAGATTTTCACTCCCTAATTTCTCTGCAAGCGCAGCCGCCACATCAAAATATGGAGTCCAGCAGCTAATACATTTGAGGCATGGTTGTCCAGAGCTTTCTGTTTCACAATACGAAAAAGTAACAGGGCTGCCCAGCCTGGGACATCGAATTTCCGAGGTATTATTGCTGTTTTCTTCGGGCATCTTGGTCCATCTTCTAAAATTAAAATGAAACAGGCGCTAACGTTTGTAGCGCCTGCCTCCTGTTTATAGTTTTGGTTTGGGATATTCTTCGAGGCACTTTAGTGAACAGTCTATATCATCTTGTAGCATCTCATAATCGACCAGTTTACCTTGGAAGTAAGCGTCATAGGCTGCGAGGTCCACGAGTCCGTGTCCGCTCCAGTTAACGAGAATGGTTTTTTCCTTGCCCTCTTCCTTGGCCCTCCTTGCTTCCTGTATAACTGCGGCCAAGGCATGGTTGGTTTCAGGAGCGCTTATAAATCCCTCGGTTCTGGCCCATGTCACACCGGCTGAAAAGGTTTCCAACTGAGGAATCGCTCTCGGTTCGACCAAACCATCCATGATGAGCTGGCTGACCAGAGGGGCCATGCCGTGGTATCTCAAACCACCCGCGTGAATAGGCGCAGGAACATAGGCGTGCCCAAGAGTATGCATAGCCATGAGCGGTGTCATTTTTACCGTATCGCCAAAATCATAGGCAAAAGGTCCTTTTGTCATGGTAGGACACGACAGGGGCTCAACAGCAAGAATGTCAATCTGTTTCCCTGCAATTTTATCCCTGACAAACGGGAAGGATATTCCGGCAAAGTTGCTGCCTCCTCCAGCGCAACCTATTATTACGTCAGGATAGTCGTTTACCTCTTCGAGCTGTTTCTTTGCCTCCAGACCTATGACAGTCTGATGCAGAAGGACATGATTCAACACGCTGCCAAGGGAATACCTAGTCATGGGACGTCCACAGGCTTCACTTGTAACGGCGTCTTCCACGGCTTCACTGATTGCGATCCCCAGGCTTCCGGGTGAATTCGGGTCTTGCGCCAGGATGGATCGCCCGGCCTGAGTTTCGGCGCTAGGACTCGGAATGCATGTCGCCCCCCATGTGTTCATCATAAGCCGACGATATGGCTTTTGCTCGTAGCTAACCCTAACCATATAAACTTTGGCTTCCAGACCAAACTGGCTGCAAGCAAAACTCAAAGCGCTACCCCATTGACCTGCTCCCGTTTCGGTAGCTATACGTTTTACACCAAACTGCTTGTTATAATAAACCTGTGGAATTGCCGTATTGGGCTTATGGCTGCCTGCAGGACTGACACCCTCGTTCTTGTAGTAAATTTTTACAGGACAGTTCAGATATTTTTCAAGTCTCACAGCGCGATATAAAGGAGTGGGTCGCCAGATGAGGAGTTTTTCCAACACTTCTTCGGGAATCTTGATCCAGCGCTCGGAACTGACTTCCTGCTCGATGAGGTTCATCGGAAAAACAGGAGCCAGGTCTTCCGGACCTATAGGCTGGAAAGTCCCTGGATGAAGTGGAGGTTGCAGTGGATTGGGCATGTCCGCAACGATATTATACCATTCGCGCGGCATGTCGTTTTCGTGTAACTGGATTTTAACTGGCATCTTGAGTTCCTCCTCTGTGGCGCTAATACAAGTAATCCCATTCAAACGACAATGGCTTGATCGGGATATTCAAAATCCTGTTTCAAATTTGCAATTCCAAACCCTATAATTTCCTGTGGGTAACCCAAACGGTTCATCGCACGATGGCGCCTTTACCGACTTCGCTAATTGGTCCAAGCACGACTGCTTTCCCATTCGTCCCTATTGCGGCAAGCGCCATTCCCGAACTGACACCGAATCTCATTTTTCTTGGTTTGAGATTGGCTACAATTATCAAGGTCTTTCCTTGAAGCTCTTCAGGGTTGTATGATTCTCGTATTCCGGCAAAAATCGTTCTGGTTTCCATGCCAAGATCAACTTCAAGTTTAAGGAGCTTGTCTGATCCCTCTACAACGCTTGCCGAAACCACAAGCCCAGTCCTCAGGTCTACCTTCGCAAAGTCCTCAATGGTAATTTCATCTTTAAGTGGAGTCAGCGGGTTTTGAACAATTTTAGAAGACCTGTCCGATTCGTCAGACGCCGCATCTACCATAGACTGGAATGCTCCGGGTTCTAATCTCCCGATCAGCTTGTCAAATCTGCCGATGGTCTTGCCTTCCAGATCAAATTTTGCGTCCTCCCACTTGAATGAACCTGTTTCAAGTATTTCTTCCACTCGGGCGCAATAGGACGGCAATATTGGTTTGAGAGCGATAGTGATCAGCTTGATACAATTTATAGCAAGTGTAAGGTCATCGCGAGCTTTTTCAGGATCAGACTTCACCGAGCTCCAGGGTTCGTTTTGCTGAACATAGTTATTGGCCATGTCGGATATCGACAGGATTTTTCTGGTGGCAGCCGAGATTTTCAGATTTGAATAATCCTTGAAAACCTCTGTCATCAAGTCTAGCGCCTGGGCCTGAAAATCGCCGGAATTATCTGGCAACCTGCCAAGCCTTGAGTCCAGACGTTTGTTCAGGAAACCGATGGAGCGGCTGATGAGGTTTGTAATGTTGTTCACGAGCTCAGCGTTTGTTCTGTTGACAAATTCCTCTATATTCAGGTCAACATCGTCAATTGAGTCATTCAATTTTGTCGCGTAATAGTATCTCAAATACCAGGGATGTATGTTGTCCGCAAATTTTCTCGCCGTGATGAATGTGCCGCGGCTTTTTGACATTTTCCTGGAATCTATTGTCAGAAAACCATGCACGTGAACAGCGGATGGTAACCTGTAATCAGCGGCCTTTAGCATTGCGGGCCAAAACAGTGTGTGAAAGTAGGCTATGTCTTTTCCTATGAAATGATGAATTTCCACATCAGAATCATGGTCCAGCCAGTATTCGTCAACTGTCCGGTCATTTTTGCCAGAGCAGAAATGCTCTGTGGCGGCGATATAGCCGATTGGAGCGTCGAGCCAGACGTAAAAATATTTTTCCACCTCTCCGGGGATTTTGAAGCCAAAGTATGGCCCATCCCGGGAGATGTCCCAATCTCTCAAACCCTGATCTATCCAGGTATTTACAAAAACACGAACCTCGTCCTGAAGTCTGCCTTGGGATGAAGTCCAGTCCCGGAGGAATTCTGAAAAATCTTCCAGCCTGAAAAACAGATGCTTTGAAGTCCTCAAAGCCGGTGGTGCGCCACATAAAGAGCAACGGGCGTCAGAAAGTTCAGTCGGCCTGTAGATAGCTCCGCAGGATTCACATACGTCACCGTACTGGTCGCTGGCGCCGCATTTCGGACAAATCCCCTTTATGTAACGATCCGGAAGAAAACGTTTACATGAGTCACAATAAAACTGCTCAACGTCCCTTTCGGAGATATGATTCCTGTCTTTCGCCCTAAGATATATAATCTCAGAATGTTTCTTGTTCTCAGGAGAGTCTGTTGAATAAAATTCGTCAAAACTGACTTCAAAACGTGTGAAGTCATTAAAGTGTCTTTCATGAAACTCGTTTACCAATTGTTGGGGTGTGACACCCCTCTTGGAAGCGTTTATTTCAATAGGAGCTCCATGAGCGTCCGAAGCGCATACATAAATTACGTCCTGTCCGGTGAGTCTCAAGAATCGGACATAGATGTCAGTAAAAACATATTCGACAAGATGTCCTATATGTATGTCACCATTTGCATAAGGCAAAGCGCTGGTTACGAGTATTTTTCCCAAAACAGGCTCCTGAGAAAATTTATTGATCTATTTGAAAACCTGCAATAAAATTTGGCGTATTGATCAACGATCTATTCTTTTTCTATCTCGAGAGCTTCGAGATTTGGGTCCTTTTCCTTGTCAACCCTGAATACCTTCGATCGCATCACTATCGTTTCCATTTCTTTTAAGTCATTGATCAACCTGGCCTTGTCGGATTTTATCCAGACCTTGTTCAGCGTTATGTAACTCACGCGGTCTGCTATAATAAAATTCACATAGTTATCTCCGAGTGGACAGGGCAAGTCACCTTTCTTGTAATAGCGTACGGAAAAAACTATTTCCTTATCCAGGTACTTGTTGGGACTTTCTGTAAGGCCTACAATTGTAAGGTTTTCATCAAGGTTCTTGTGAATTCCACCTTTTAGGTAATTTGTTGCGCTACATCCGCTGAATGTAAGCGCTATAACCAAAGGTAAAAAAGCCTGGATGAGACCTTTCATTGGGCAGTCTTTCAATTGTGGCTTTAAAGAATTTTGAATTATAAAAGATTAGGGGGGAAAAGTCAAAAATTAGGAAATCATAGTCATCAAGCCGAATGGCGGTTCCTAATGACTCAATTTCCAGAACATGGATAATTGGAAAACTCCTCGATGCGCCCGAGACATTCAGAGGAGCTTATGTCGAATGAGAGATTTTCGTAGAAAGGTGGCGGGCTAGATTTCCTCTACCGTAATAGCGTCCTCTGGGCAAACCGAGATACAGGATTCACATCCAAGGCACTCCTGTGGCGCCGTGACTACGGTGGTGTCGCCCTCTATCGCCAACACGTCCGCTGGACACACATCAACACACTCTCCACATTGCTTGCACTTCTGTTCATCTATTTTTGGCAAAAACATTACAAACCCCCGAAGATTAGTTTTCTGGGAATAATCCCGACTCAATGAGAAGAAAAGCCACATCGATCGGGACATCACATCTCTCTAACATAACATGTGTTCCTGGTCAAACCGCCGGCGATCAAATATCTTTCATCCGGCGGCATGCGTAATTGAACAAAAACCATGAAAAATGATAGATTGCGGCTCATGAAAAAAAACAGGGAATATGTGACATTATTTGGGGAAGTTTCGAGAGTTAAAGCTGAACCCACGAAGGCGCGAGCCGGAGATTACAGGTACAGTGGGATCGAGTTAAAGGCTGACGCTTCCGGCGGCAGGATATTCATAATTTTTCCAGAGTATTGCGGCGCCGATTTTGTCGAAGTCCCGAAGCTCTGTTGGCCTGGCGCCAGGATAGCAGCTTATGACATCAGTTATAATAATTGTCTGGAGGATGGAAGCTTGATTTACGGAGTCAATCCGGATTCCCAGATCGTGCTCGAACCTTGTCGACCTGTGAGTGTTGTCGAAGCGGTAGAGTCCTTCAAGTGCCTCAGGTCTATAGACCTAAGACACAGGTTTCGCAACGAAGAGCCATTCTGGTTGGCCAAAGGCAAAGCAATACACACACTCTTTGATCATTTGGTTAGCAATCCATTAGCTCCTGCCGACATTCTTTTTGATCTATCCTTTTCATCTGTTGTCGGAGAGTTTGTCGAGGTGTTGCCAGGTTCTTCGACAACAGTTACCTATAAAGATTTCAGGAATGATCTAAAAAAACATCACAAGAACATGGCTTCATGGATATTTCGGCGGTTTGGTAAGGACTATGAAGCTGACACGGAACTTGACAAAATTTCTGTTCGCTATGGACTAAAGGGCAGGGCGGATGCGGTTTTCTACCTTGACAAATCCGTGACGGTTCTCGAAATAAAGTCAGGCAAAATCCCTAGTGAAGACCATCTTCTGCAGCTAAACGCCTACAACATGCTGATTCTTGAAGACGACCCGAACCAGGACATTGATTCGCATGTTGTCTATTCACTGACAGGTCTGTCAAAAAAAGCCGGGGATGTTTCAGCAAACACCAAAAGATCAATCCTGCAGGGAAGAAATCGTTTTATAGCATTGAAACGTTTTCATGCGTTCCGGGACAATCTTTGCGATCCTGACGCGATTGTCGATTGCAACAATCAGTTGAGGTGTTTCTCAAAGGCAAACTGTGATGCCGTTTACGGTTCCAACATAATGTTGGAGACGATTCTGAACACTGCGCAAAGGAAATATTATGACACCTGGTTTACCCTGATCTCTATTGATGAATGGATGCAGGAATCCGAGTTCGCGATGGTTCTTGACCAATCCACCCTGAATTCGAGAATCGAGGATGGGATCACGATAGCCCTGGAAACATTCTCAATTGGACACGACAGCAATTCATTTAGCGCCGATGAATCAGCAAAGAATTGCATGGAAAAGGACTTGTCAGCACTAAAGTCCCTGACAGGAGGGCAAAACCGTTTTTTGCATCACAAACCAACATCAATTCTTGTGGAATCTTCAGACGGTTTGGGAGATCTTAACGAAGGTGACGAAGTTATAATCCATAGCGGTGACGTTTGCGCAAGAGACTCCATTCGTGCAAGAATTTCTGAAATCGTTGAGAACAGGTTGCTCTTGGTAACAAAAATTGATGATTCCAGATTGAAACAAAAACTGGAAGCGTCAAATCCGGACGAGAAGAAATGGTACATCGATAAGGTCCCGTTTCTGAGGGCCAGGGAGATGTACCGCAAAAACCTTTTAAGTTTTTTTACTAACGCGGAAAAGATCGTTGTTGAAACAGTCGTTGCCAATTTCGGCGAGTTTGTTTCAGAGTCCCGGTATTATCAGGAATATATCAAGTGTAAGGATTCAGCCTCAAGTGAAGTTGCAGGAGATAGTCGTCCCATGTTGATGACACATGATTCATCGACAGGCTTGGACATGTCTGCTGACAGAGGGCTTACCGAACTTAATGATCGACAAGGAATGGCGGTGGCAAAATCGTTGAACGCCCCTGCTTTTCATTTGGTTCATGGTCCGCCGGGCACAGGTAAAACCCGGGTGCTCTCCCGATTGATCCTCAAATTGATCCAAAGGGATCAACGAGTGCTCGTAGCCTGTCCTACCAACGTGGCTCTAGACAGAGTCCTGATTGCCCTGATCAAAATTGGTTTTTACGATTTTATCAGAATAGGGAGCAGATACAGCTATACACCTGAATTTGTCAACGCGGCCAAGGCGGCGGGCGCCAACAAGTCGCATCTGGACCAAAATTCTGCCAGAACCAGAGATTTCAACGAATTCAGGAATTTGGTAAGTAACACGAAGCTGATTGGCGCGACCGCATACCAATGCGCGTCGAATCCCATTTTTCTCAAACAGCGTTTCGACATAGTGGTCATTGATGAAGCCGGCCAACTCGACGAACCAGCTACGTTGGCTCCGCTTTCGATGTCCAGACGTTTCATATTGTGTGGCGATCATCTCCAGCTTCCGCCAGTCGTCCAAAACCGAAAAAACCGTTTGAACAATTCTAAAAGCCACCTAGAGGTTTCGCTGTTTGAGAGGCTTTTTCTGACTTCATCGCCCGAGAATATTTCCACCTTAAACGTGCAGTATCGGATGAACTCGGAAGTGCAGGAGATTCCTTCGAATCTGTTCTACGGTGGAACGTTGTTAGCGGCGCCGGAGGTTGCAGGTCGCCGCCTGCGCCTGAGAATTGATTTGGATGGTCCCGCCTATATCAAGGATATTATCGATCCTGATACTCCTGTAGTTATGGTGGATGTTCAGGGAGGCGTTGATACTGGAAAAGCAAGACCTGAGGAGGCGGAGGTCGCCTTTGAAATTATACTGGCTTTGACTAGGGCCGGCGTAGATCCTTCCGATATAGGAATAATAACTCCATATAGGGCGCAGCAGTCACTGATAAGGCAGAAAATGGGCGGTATGACAGAATGCTCTGAAATCTCGGTAGACACTGTTGACAGTTTTCAGGGCGGAGAGCGGGAAGTGATAATAATTTCCCTGGCCAGGGCAGATGCAGTGACTTCATTCCTGGCTGATCCCAAGAGATTGAATGTGTCGTTGAGCCGGGCCAGATCCAAGCTGATACTCCTCGGCAGGGCGTCAGTCCTTCAAGAACACCATTTATTCAACGCAATATGTTCCGGCCTGAAAAAAGTGGTCATAGACAAATAGTCAAAAAGAGCAGTATTTGGGAGAAAAGATCATAATGGCTCAAATAGACAGGGAATTATATCTAATAGATGGAAGCGCTTACATTTACAGGGCGTATCATGCGATGGGGCCATTGTCCAATTCTCAGGGAACTCCTACCGGCGCCATTTTCGGTTTTACAAACATGATTGTGAAAACAATCAAGGATAGGAATCCTGAACGAATAGCGGTAGTTTTCGACTCAAAGGGACCGACATTCCGCCATGATTTATACCACGAATATAAGGCTAACAGACCTGAAGTTCCTCAAGACCTGATAGAACAAATACCTAGAATACATGAACTCGTGGAGGCGTATTCCATTCCTGTTGTAGCGATGCAGGGTTATGAGGCTGATGACATAATTGCGACCATAACCATGCAGGCGTCTCACCGCGGTTGGAAAGTCATTATAGTTTCCGGGGATAAAGACCTGACCCAAATGGTTGGCGGATTGTCCACGATGTGGGATCCCCAAAAAGACGTGGTTTATGACGAGCAGGGGGTTAAAGACAAATTTGGAATAAAACCTTCACAGGTGATTGATTTCATGGCGCTCACGGGTGATTCATCCGACAATGTTCCCGGCGTTCCAGGGATAGGACCAAAAACCGCAGCGAACCTGATAGAAAACTTCGGAACGCTTGAAGGCGTTTATCAACATATCGACGAGATCAGGCAAAAAAAAATCAGGGAGAATCTTCAGAACAACAAGGACAAGGCTCTGTTAAGCAGACAACTGGTTACGCTGAAAACAGATGTTCCTTTAAGCATGGAAATAGATGATCTTGTCATGGGGGATCCAAATGTATCCAGCCTGAGATCACTTTTCAAAGAATTCGAGTTCAGGCGCTTTCTGAGTGATCTTCCGGCTGTTCAACAACTCGATTTTTCGCAATACAGGGCTATTACAGATTTGCCCGCATTGGAACAATTGATGAAGCATCTGTCTGAAAAAAAGCGTTTTGTCATTGATGTTGAAACTACTTCGCTTCAGCCCATGCTTGCCGGTTTGGTGGGAATTTCGGTATGTGCGGAAGCGGGCAAAGCCTTTTACATTCCGGTGGGTCATCTGTCCGGATTGCAGCTGAGCAAGCATGATGTATTGGAATTATTCAGGAAAATTCTGGAAAATGAAGACATCGAAAAAATAGGCCAGAACATAAAATACGATCTGATAGTGCTTCACAGGGAAGGAGTTTCAATAAATGGCATAGCTTTTGACACCATGCTTGCATCCTACATTCTGGAGCCTTCGCGAAGGGGACATTCGCTGGACGACCTGGCGGAGTTGCATTTGGAACACAAAATGATTCCGATCAAGGAACTTATTGGTGTGGGGAAAAATCAAATCCCGTTCTCTCAGGTCAGCATCAATGATGCTATCGATTATTCCTGCGAGGATGCAGATGTCACATATCGAATCTCTGAAATACTGGCCCCTAGAGTCAGGCAGGAAGGATTATCTGACCTTTACGACAACATCGAAATGCCTCTTGTTCATGTATTGGCGGATATGGAGATGGCGGGAGTCAGGGTGGACTCATCTTATCTCGCAAGCCTTTCAAAAGATTTTGGTGATTCGCTCGATTCGCTCGAATCGACAATTTACGAAATTGCGGACGAAAAATTCAACATAAATTCGACCCAGCAACTCAGCCAGATACTATTCGGCAAACTCGGTCTGAAATCTACGAAAAAGACCAAGACAGGTCTTTCTACGTCACTTGAGGTGCTGGAGGAGCTTGCTTCTGAACACGAGTTGCCCAAGAAAATCCTGGAATACAGGTCTATTTTTAAACTGAAATCCACCTACGTGGATTCTTTGGCCAGCCTGGTAAATCCTGTAACGGGGCGTATACATACTTCATACAATCAGGCTGTCGCTGCCACCGGGCGGCTTTCTTCCTCCGATCCGAACCTGCAGAACATTCCAATCAGAACAGCGGAAGGCAGAAAAATCAGAAAAGCGTTCGTGGCGGACGCAGACAAGGTTTTTGTAGCCGCAGACTATTCCCAGATTGAACTCAGGATAATGGCCCATCTGTCGGGCGATCCACGGCTGAGGGAAGCTTTCGAGTCAGGCGAGGATGTCCATGCGATAACTGCCGCAAGCGTCTTTGATTGCGCTCCAGGGCTGGTGACACCAGAAATGAGGCGTAAGGCGAAGGAAATCAATTTTGGGATAATATACGGAATGGGACCATTCAAGCTTGCTGGACAGATCGGTGTGGGCCTGAAAATGGCGAAGCAGTATTTGCACGAATATTATGAGACGTATTCCGGGGTCAAAAGATATATGGAAGAAGTTCCGGAAAGGGCGGCTCTCATCGGATACGTGAGCACCATATCGGGCAGGAGGCGGTTTCTGCCGGACTTGAACAGCTCGAACAAAATACTGCAACAGGCGGCCAGACGCGTAGCAATAAATACTACCATTCAGGGAAGCGCCGCGGACTTGATAAAAATTGCCATGATCAAGGTAAGCGCGGCCATAAAAAAGTCAAAGGCGCCCTGTAAGATGATCCTTCAGGTTCACGATGAGCTTGTTCTGGAAGCCGACGAAAAATACGAAGATGAGGTTTCAGAGCTTCTAAAACTGGAAATGGAAAATGCCTGTATACTCTCGGTTCCTTTGGTCGTGGATGTTTCGTGTGGCAGAAATTGGGATGAGGCTCACTGAGGAATTGTCGTTTTTCTGGTCAACAACAAATCGGGAGGATGTTACTTCATGTCAGACAACCTGTCAGCCTGGATACTAACCATAGGGAATGAAATTATTAATGGTGTGATTACGGATACAAACCGTGAAAACATAGCTCGTGAGCTGAGGTCAGCGGGCATTTTCATTCGAGGAATGTCATCTGTTGGGGATGTGGAGACCGAGATAGTTGAGGCGCTGGAATGTGCCATGGGAAAGGCGAACCTGACGATTGTCAGTGGAGGTCTGGGGCCGACCGAAGATGACAAGACGGCCCAAAGCGCCGCAGTGTTCCTGGGACAGCCTGTTGAGCTCAACGAAGAGCAGCTCCGGAGAATTCAGGATCGCTTTGCAAAATGGGGAAGGACCATGTCTCCCAGCAATGCAAAACAGGCCATGCTTCCAAAAAGCTCTATCCCAATCCCTAACGACTATGGTACAGCCCCAGGATTTGCAATCGAACGATCAAACAAACATGCTTTGTTTTTTCCTGGTATACCTTCTGAGCTTATCCCCATGCTGAGACATCAGGGATTGCCGCTGGTGTGGACGCGTCTGGGAGGGTCGCGGAAAGTTTTCAGAAATAAAACCGTCATCGTATATGGTCTTTCTGAATCACGTTTGGGAGAAATACTGTCAGATATTTCCAAAGACGCTGATAACTGTCATTTGGCGTTTCTGCCGAGATTTCCGGTAATCAGGTTAAGAATAGACGCCAGTGGTGAAAATGAAGGTGAAGCGAATCGGGTTATGAGCGAAAAACAGGATCAAATCCGTCAGAGAATCCCTGAAAATGTCATCAGTGAGGACGGGACCCCGATTGAGGAAGTCGTTATCAGGGGGCTGGAGGACAACAATCTGACGCTTACGCTTGCCGAATCCATCACAGGCGGATTGATGGGCGAAATGCTGACTAGAGTTCCCGGCGCATCAACAACTTTCATGGGGTCTATCGTCAGCTACTCCAACGAAATGAAAAAAAATATCCTTGGGGTTTCATTTGAGACGATAGGGCGTTGGGGAGCGGTGTCGCATGAGTGCGCCCGTGAGATGGCTGTGGGAGCCAGGATGGCTGGTGGTTCCTCGGTAGGTTTGTCTGTAACCGGTATTGCCGGGCCGGATGGCGGTAGCCCTGAAAAACCGGTGGGAACCTTCTACATAGGTCTATCTACCGAAGATGCCGTAATCAGCAGGCGCTATTTCCTGCCGGGCGCCCGGAACTGGGTCAAAACTCTGGCTGCAATGCAGGCGCTGGATTTGTTAAGACGGAGTTTTCTTGGGTTGAGGTTACACGGTGATTCAGATTGAACCGGTCGGCCGGAATAAGTGGAGAGCCAATGATCGCTCTCCACTTAATGATACGCCTATTCTTCGATAGTAAAGGTTCCTGGTTTTTCCTTGTCAAAATCAATCTTGGCTCTCAGGTAACCAGTATTGTAGCCGGCGTTCTTGAGTATGGTGTAGGCCATTTCAGCTCTCGCCCCTGTGGCGCAGTGAACTATGATTCTCTTGTCTTTCGGAACTTCAGAAATTCTGTTTTCAAGCTCATCCAAAGGAAGTTGCATAGTGTTAGGCAATTTGCCTTCATTGATTTCTGTAACATTCCTCACATCCAGTATGATTGTGTCAGGAGAAGGCTTGTCAATAAAACCCTTGAAGACAGCCAACTCAACTTCGCCCGGCAATAACTTCCTGACATAATCGATTTTGGAACCGGCAGGACCAGTAGCCACTGTCTTCCCAGCGGATTGCCAGCCCTTGTAACCCTGGTCAAGTATGCTTGCCTGTTTGTAGCCCCAACCAGAAATAGTTTTGTAGGCCTTCCTGGCGTCATCAGACACACCGTCTTCTGAATATACGATGATAGATGCGCCCATAAATTTCGGGAACTGGTCCTTCAGTGAATCAATACCTTCCTTCGGAATAGCAATGGCCTTGGGAATATGACCCTTGGCAACTTGATCGGCAGGTCTTGAATCCAGCAGAATGTATGAAGCGTCAATCTTGTTGTAGTCTTCGATTGCTGCATTATTAGAAACAGTAACGTTTCCGGCTTTTTTCCAGGCAGGTAATCCGGCATGATAAACTTTGACATTCTTGTAACCCAGCTTTTCCGCCTTCCTGGCGGCTAATGGACTGAGCACTCAGGAAAATCCCGCGCAATAGTAAATCTGCAGTGTTTCCTTGTCCTTGAAGAGCTTCTCCGCAAGCTTGTCGAATGCAAAGAACGGCATGGCTACGGCAGTAGGAATATGGCCTTCGTTGTAACGATCGGTCGGGCGACTATCGAGCAGAATGTATTTGCCCTTTTCAGGTCCCTTGGCAACCAGCTCAGCTACCTCTTCGGTACTTATGAGTTGCTCCGCAGGTACGGCTAAACCTTTTTTTACTTCGATTTCCTTGGCATAGGTCTTGCCGTCTTTTTTCACATAGGTAACTCTTACTGATTCTTCCATCGGAATTTCAGGAATGCTTGGAGCATTCTTGAGCACAGTATTGTCGTCGAATGTGATTACCTCAAGACCCTTGTCAATTTGTAGCTGGACGCAACTGGCTTTAACAGAAGCGCTCTTGAACTTGCCCGCCATTATGTTTGACTGTTTGTCGTATTCATGACACTTCAGACAGCTCTGGTCAGATTTCGCTGGAAGCTTTTCATCTGCCATTGCCAGACCGCTCAGTGTCCAACTGGCGCTCACGATCGTTAACGTAAACGCGCCGATCACGAAAAGTGATCTTCGAGACATACCGGAGACTCCTTTCTTGAACATGGTAGCAATTTGATTTCGACAAGAAATGGCAGGACCTGATTCGACCCAGAGTCAAAGGCAGTGCCTGCTACTTGGCTATAAGAGTATAATACAATTACAATATGCGCATTTCAATATCTTAATAACTACATATAAAGTTTTTGTGTGAAAATAGTAACCAGTTTATATACCCGAAACGGATATATCCAATCTTTAAACAATTCTACAGTTCAACGCGCTCGAACAATGCCAGAACCTTTTCCATGTCATCCGCCAGGTCGGAAGCTCTGGTGTATCGCTCTGTGGCGCAGTTTGAAAATCTCATGGTTATATCGTTTAATTCCGGATGAATGTAGGGGTAAACCAATATAAGGTTGGCAACCTGATTCGGAAAAACCTGTTGCATATCATCTATGGTCAATTCTTCGGCCACCGCGGGAAATTTTTGCCTGACTTCGGAGTAGGACAGATAATCTTTGCCAACAACGAAACTCAGCAACGTGCCCATTTCAAAGATATCCCTTATTATCAGGTCCTCTTTAACGCTATAATCGTAATCAAAGTCTATCCATATAAAGGACCCTGTAGATCGCTCAACATAAATATGATCAGGTGATATGTCTCCATGTATTTCCCCCATGTCATGCAAGTCCCCCATGGCTCTGTAGGCGTTTATCAATCCTCTCAGCAAATCAGGAAAAGCCTGAAAGTAATAGTTGTAATGATCCATGGTGATAGATCTGACGACGTTATCAAGGCTCATACCCTGAATGCGTTCGATAACCCTGACATTGTTTCCGCATGAGTCAAGACGGCTGAAGCCATGCATGAAACCTTCATGGGTCAAGACTTTTGAAAGGATTCTAGCCTCTTTTTCAGGGTTCCTGAGGCAGGTGGATTTTATGCCTTCAATCCTGCATTGGAACTCTTCATAAAACGGAATCTTGATAATTTTTCTGGCCCCTGACGTCAGGTCAACGCAACTCTTGACCCAGGGCTTGGGTTCTCCCTCCAGGCCAAATTTCTTCTCGGTTTCCGTGCCTCTTACCAGATATCCCACATCATCGAGAAGAATGACGTCTCCATAATTCACATCGTAAAAGTCCGTGGTGTCTTCCAGTATCCTGTATATATGACACACATTGGATTCAGAGACGTAGTCCTTTGCAATCGAACACCAATCAACAGGTTGGCTGCAAGAAATTTTGTCTGTGGAGTCGCATGAAGAACATGCCGGCATATAAAAGCCCCTGGATGAGCGGTATGGAAAAATTTTACCCGAAAAGTTTCATTGCAATTTGGGCCACATGTCTGCCCTGGAATCTTGCGATCCCCGTCTCGTTTTCTGAGGGTTGTCTTGATCCGTCTCCGGCGGCTAGGGTTGAAGCGCCATAGGGAGATCCTCCAGATATTTCGGACATGGTCAGTAGTCTTGATTCAGAATATGGAACCCCCACTATGATCATTCCATGATGAATCAGTGTATTGTAAAAACTGGTTATTGTAGTTTCCTGTCCACCATGTTGAGTTGCAGTTGATACAAATACGCTGCCTACTTTCCCGACAAGCGCCCCTTTGGCCCATAATCCACCCGTCTGATCCAGGAAGTTTCTCATCTGGGCGCACATATTGCCAAATCTTGTTGGGGTTCCGAAAATGATTGCGTCGGCCTCGGCAAGTTGCTCCGGATTAGCATAGGGTATGTGGGCAAAAGCGCTTCTGGCAGCTTTTGCGCCGGTTCTTTCCAAAGCTTCTTCCGGTACAAGTTCCTGCACTTGGAGGAGTTGAACCGATCCGGGCGCTACCTCGCGCGCTCCTTCCGCTATAGCCTCAGCCATTTTGTAAATATGACCATACATGCTGTAGAAGATGACTTGAACCTTCATTGTGATTCCTCCGCAACATCTAGAATGTGGAAACAAGGCAAGCGTAACAGTTGTTGTCCTGACAAGAATTGACTACCAAAGGGCCGTTTGAAAAAATTGTCAGTTTGGACAGAAATTGATCGAAAGATAGCCTGGCGCATTGTTGGAAAGGGGGGAGCTCAAAGCTCCACCCCGAAAATAACTATTACTCTGAAAGTAATGACTTTAGTTCCTTGTTGAATTCCGGCACGATCTTGAAAAGGTCTCCAACTATCCCATAGTCAGCTTTTGTAAATATCGGAGCTTCGGTGTCCTTGTTGATCGCCACAATTACCTTCGAGGAGCCCATACCAGCAAGGTGCTGAATAGAGCCGGATATTCCACAGGCGATATAGAGATTTGGTGTAACGGTTTTTCCTGTTTGGCCAACCTGATCGGAATGAACTCTCCAGCCTGCGTCAACAGCGGCTCTCGATGCTCCAATCGTTGCGGTGGGGCCGAGAATGGAAACCATTTCTTCGAGGAGGGAATAATCATTTCCGCCCATGCCTCTTCCGCCTGAAACTATTATTTCAGCTTCGGTCAAATCGACTTTACCACTTGTGTCGAGGTTCAGGTCCTTCGTTGTGTAGGTCAGGCGACTGGAGTCAATTTCCACGGTAATTTTTTCGACAGCGCCGGCTTTGGGAACTTCGACAGTTTCCAGCACATTGGGTCTGGCTGACGCAATTTGCGGCGTTCCGGTTGCGCTCCACTCAGAGAAACACTTTCCGGCATACATCGGGCGTTTTCCGACAAGGGTTCCCCCATCAAGTCTGAAGGAAACGCAATCGGCTATAACTGCAGTTCCCAGTTTTGCGGCGGTGCGAGGAGCGAGATCCTTGCCCTGCATGGAATGGCTGAATAGAACTATTTCCGCGTTCTTATCCTTGATGAGGCCGGCCATGGCCTGCGCATAGTATTCTGAATTGTAGTTTTCCAGAGCAGCGCCTTCCACTTGGAAGACCTTGTCTACCCCGTATTTACCGAGGTCAGCGGCAAAGGCTGCGGCGTCTGCCCCTATCAGTACAGCTCCAACCTCTCCACCTACTGCGTCAGCGATCCTCCTGGCCTCACTGGCCAGTTCAAATGCCGATTTCTTCAACTTTCCAGATTTAATCTCACCGTATATTAAAACCTTGCTCATTGGTAAAAAGCCTCCATGATAAAAAACTGTGAATTATGTATATCAGATAACCTTTGCTTCGCTTCGCAGCAAGCCCGCAACTGTCTTGGCAACGTCCGCCGGTTCCATACCCTCAAATTTCTGGCCTGCTTTTCGTTCGGGCGGCATGGAGAAACTTGAACATTTCAGTTTCGGTTCAATCGATATCCCCAGATCCGCGGTGGTCTTCTTGTCTACAGGTTTCTTCTTGGCTTTCATTATTCCTGGCAAAGAAGCATAACGCGGTTCATTCAGTCCTTTTTGAGAAGTGACAACACAGGGTAGGGGTGATTCGACAACTTCTTTTCCGCCCTCGACATCTCTTTCACAAGTTACGGATTTCCTGTCAGCGGCAACCTCAAGCTTCGTAACGAGGGTGATCTGAGGAATCTGTAATAATTCAGCAAGGATAGCGCCAGTTTCTCCGAGGTCGTCATCGATCGCCCTATGTCCACAGAAAATGATGTCGAATTCGAGCTGTTTGGCCACTCCTGCCAGTGTCTGCGCGATGCAGTAGGGATCAGCCTGATTCACCGCGTTATCATTGACATGCACTCCCTTGTCAGCGCCCATGGCCAATGCTGTCCTTATGGCTTCAACAACGCGATCAGGTCCTATACCAACGATGGTCACATCGCCTGCTTTAAGTTTTTCCTTGATACGGAGAGCCTCTTCAACGCTAAATTCATCATACGGATTTATTACATATTTAATTCCGTCAGTAACTATTCCTGACCCATCAGCCGCAACCTTGATCTGGGTCTCTGTGTCAGGAACCTGTTTTAAGCACACCAAAGATTTCACTGTCAAATCTCCTTTCGAAATAAGCCTGAAAATACAGGTTTAGAAAAATGTCTATGCGTCATCAGGATTGACCATAAACCCGATGGTCAAGCTGTCATCAATACGCAATATCACTCTGGATCGTGGTACGTCATACCATTCCCTGAAGTTGCGGGTTAATTCCGGCGCAAATTCCGGAACCAGGAAACGAATTATATAACATATCGCTAACCTTAACATTTTGTTTTTAAGGAAATTGATTTGTTTGTCAATCTCTTTGATAAAACGTTAACAAAACAAATGCGCCGTGATGGCTTCCCAAGGCTATGGAAGCAACATGGCGCATCCTGTAATTTTTTTGAGAAAAAGGGCAATACAACTACTTGCCGGCCATTTTTCTCTCAAGCTCACTGATTTCGTCCTGGATTTTTTTTCGTATTGAAGAATCGGTTTCCATCTGGTACGCCATTTTGTACCATCTTAATGCCTTTGACAACTCGCCCTTGGTCCTTGAAATGAAACCGAGATGCTTTATGGCCATCAAATTGTTGGGGTCCTGGGCTATAATACTTCCAAGATCTTTTATGGCCTCATCGTATCTGCCGAGTTGCTCAAAAATAAAGGCTCTGTTCCCGAGGGCATTAATCATTCTGGGGTTGATTTCAATAATACGTTCCAGATCCAGCAGCGCGTTTTCATGTTCTCCTGTGTCAAAAAAAACGGCCGCCCTGTTGATCAAAGCCTCAGTATTGGATTTGTCCAGATTCACTGCCTTGGTGAAATCCTTTATAGCTTTCGGGAAATCACCCATAAGGCGATAAACCATTCCACGTGTCATGTAATATTCGTCTTGGTCCGGGTCCAGTTTGATGGCCTTGTCCAGATCCGACAAAGCCTTATCATATTTTCCCTGGATCAGACAGATTCTCGCCCGGTTTGACAAAACCAGGGCGTTTTTGGGAGCGATTTTGACCGCGGCGTCCATATAGGAAAGAGCTTGATCGTATTGGCCCGAATTCGCCTTTTGAACTCCAGCAAGATTAAGCTCTACAGACTTGTGTTCGTCTGTCTGGGCGGGCCCCTTTTTTGATGATGGCGCTGCGCCTATCGTGAGCGGCGCACACAGGAAAAAAACGAGGAACACTATCAGCGAAGAAATTGTCCGTTTCATGTTTACTATCGACCTGTTGGTGAGTCGTTGTTAGCCTTTGTCAGAGTCGAACCTGCTGACGGTGGCATGTTTTTTAAAAAAAATGCAAAAAAGTCTTTGGTATAGCTATCATCATAACGGTTAAGCGTGTAGTTTGCCTGTTCGGGAGATAGTTTCGCCTTCCTGACCATGTTGCCGAACGTATCCCGGATGTAGAGATTGGCAACTATATTGTCAGGATTCGCGTCCGCATGCATTCCACGCTCACAACCCGCAAGCACCATCGCTTTGGCCATGTCCTTGCTACCAATGTGATGACCGATGGCAAAAACCAGATTGCCATCTTTTCTTATACCAAATGCGCTCCTGTGAGCCACATACCAAAAGTGCTTGCCATCCTGATCCTTGCCGCCACCACCAAGCAGAAAACCTAACCCGATCTCCGAGTCTTCTACCCGTCCCCTTCTCAAGACAGACTGAACAACCATCCCGTCCTTAACTATGAGATAACTGAGTTGCCGGGCATCCTGAATCAACGGCACAGGAATGTCCTCATTCCATTCCCTGATGTCAACTGAACCGTCCTTGTATACTATGAGGGTTGCCATCCCATCAATCATCGGGTAGACAACTTTCCCCCTGAAGATCGCTCCAGCCCCTTTCGAGTGTCTCTGCATCCACATAGCGTTCGTCACAGCCAGTATCTTCGAACGCATGTCATTCTCGACTTCCGAATTGCCCCGGGAAGCTGCAGGTTCCTGTGATCCCACGTAGTAACGCATGAACGTCAGGTTCATATCAATGACCATCATGTAAACAACCGCGTTGGGAAAATCCACACTCGGTCGATAGAACGTCTTGTAAACTATTGGTCGGCCCTGATTATCACGTGGTGATCCTGAGGATTCCCAAACTCCCTCGCCAGGCAGAGATGGCGATGTATAAAGCGGCTTTATGCTATCTAGTCGAAGCATGTTGAGTGGATCACGCGCCAACAGATTGAACTCTCCTCTTTCGGGTAGGACCACCGTCTCAGATGAAACGTCCCTACTGCTTCCAGACGAGGTCCTGTTTGCACCGGGCGCGCTATTGGAAGCGCCTGCCTGACTATACATATTATTTGCGACCGTAGAAACCGGCGCAGTGGAAGTTTGCGCCGAAATTTGAGTGGCCGATCTCGGCTTGGTCACTTCCTTCATCTCGGAAGCGGTTACTGGGCCCGACATAACACTTACGAAAAAGGAAATTATGACAGAAAGCCAAAAATGTTTTGTGAACAAATTAACCACCCTCGACATTCAGTTTTTGAATAAACTCTACACAAGAATTAATTATAGTTACCCTTATGATACAACAAATATCAATATTTTTCAACATGAAATGGAGTTAATCACATATAATGGTAGCTGCTTAATCTATATAAACGACTGATATAAAAGATAATGTCAGCCTACGGACTAATTGGTGGGGCGTTTTTGCAGAGATTTGACCCAAGGCACAGGAATTCGCTTAAGACCAGGAATGCGTAAATAATAGAATTTTAGTCAGTCGGGAACGATGAGGCTTGCAGAACCATGTCAATACCGATTTCCACTTCTGTTCGCAAGGATGGCCTCAAGAACGCTTCCACCTATCGATCTGGCCTTGTCAGAAATTGTATGGCAATAATTTATGTCTGAACGCGGGTCTATGTCTCCAATTTTGGCATGCTTGCCTATGACATATCCGGGTCTTAACAAACCTCTCAGGATACCGTCAGTTTGTGCGTGAACCGGTATTCCGCCAACGTGGGCAATTACACTGCCATTATCAACCCTGTCGCAGATTTGCCTGCTGGTTTCAAGCAGGCCCTGTGTTGGCGCTCTTAGAACCCTGCTGTGTGTTTGCCCCATAATTGAGCCAGGCATTCCGGTATTTACTGAAGTTGTTCCTTTGGTGATCAGTCGCCCCAAGTCATGACCACGATTGGTTTCAATAACACAATGACAGTCATGGCCTGCCTCGAAACCTGGCCCCAAGGCTATCATAAGCCACGAATCCAGTTTCAGGTTTCCCATTTTCCTTTTAGCCAGTATCGCGTCAACAACTATATCAGGGTTAAATTCCCCAATGCATTGGCATAAAGGGTCAACAATCACAGCAATGCCACCCCTCTGCCAGATGGGGAATAGCTCGTCCATCCTTTGAACCCGGATTGCTTCCAGACCCTCAACGGTTGCGCTTCCGTCGAATACGGCTTCACTGAAGGATACTTTTCGTCTGACCGCAAGGGGGATTTGTATTTCAGTCAGCAGGATGTTCGAGAAACCGCAGCGCCACAAGCGATGAGCTACGCCACTTGCGATTTCTCCGGCTCCGCGAATAAGGATTTTCATGTCATTCCAAGCAGGCGTGTATAAAAAAACAATTTCTAGGCCCCAAATTCTTTGAGCGCCTTGATCAGGGTTTCCTTGGGAACTACTCCAAAAAAGGAACCTTTTATTTCGCCGTCCTTGAGTACGAATATGGCTGGAATCTTGGTGATGCCAAATCTGCGCGCAATAAGATTCTTGTCAGTATCGATCTTGCCTATTACCGCCCTACCTTTGAGTTCGGTTGCTAGCTCTTCCATTATCGGATCAAGCATACGGCACGGAAAACACCAGTCAGCGTAGAAATCCACCAGAACTGGTGTAGATCTGGATGCCTCAATTACATCAATTTCGAAATTGTCATCAGTAAAATTCTTAACGTGTTTGGATATTTTTTCAGTTGCGGATTTCGTTGCAAGAGAAGACAGTAATGGAATTGGGGTTCCACTTCGATGAAGCGACCACACAACAATTGAAGCGCCAAAGATAATAAAAATTGCGACAGAAAGGGCTACTATTTGGGATTTCTTCATCTTTCCTCCGCCAGAAATTCAGATCATATCTACAATACGGACTGGCAAACACAACTTCTTCATAATGTGCAGGTTAACCTGATGACCAGGAACTGTAAAACGTAAATAAAGGATCGATGCGCCAGCGCAACTCACACGATAAAACACTTATAAGTCATTTTCCGGCACTTTCCAATATGTGGTGTGAAATAGCAATGACAATATGGCAGCTCCACACCTGCATGAGATCAATTCTTGCGCGTCGGGTTTTCTCAAACAAGATTTACAGGGTCAACATCTATTGAAACTGACATACCGTGGGCAGTGAGTACTCCTTCAGCATTTAATCTCTTTACCAGATTCCTGACAGAATTTCGACTCTGGCTCTTAAGGATTATCTGCCATCGGTGTTTCCCGAGGGCTTTCTTCCGGGGAGATGGCGCAGGGCCCAGGATGGAGACAGGCTCGTCAGGTTTTTTCAGGATTCTGGACTGTCTGCCTATCTGTAAGGCCTTTTCTTCAACCTTCTTCTGGTTAGACCCCTGAATTTTTATGAGGATCAAATGGCCATAGGGCGGGTAAAATAATTCGCGCCTCAGCACGGAGTCCTTTTCAAAGAAACCATCATAATCATGAGTCGCTGCGAGCTGAATTGCGTAATGTTCCGGATCAAAAGTTTGCAACAATACTGTTCCTCCGGCTGACTCCCTTCCTGTTCGGCCTGAAACCTGAACGAGTGTTTGAAACGTATGTTCCGAGGCTCTAAAATCAGGAAAGTGCAGGGAAGAGTCTCCGCAAAGGATGCCTACCAGAGATATTCCGGGAAAGTCGTGTCCTTTGACAATCATCTGTGTTCCGGTCAGTATATCGATTTCCTTGTTACGAAATCGTTTGAGTATATCATCCAGACTGTCTCGTTTCATGGTTGAGTCCCGGTCCAGCCTTTCTATTCTAACCTCGGGAAAAAGTTCAATCAGCGACTCTTCGACTTTCTGGGTTCCCACTCCCGAAAAAACAAGCTTTTCACTTGAACATGAGGGACAGGTTGGTGGGGCTGTCCTCGCATATCCGCACATGTGGCATCTCAAATCATGAGATTTCTTGTGATGTGTCAGACTAATGTCACAATTAGGGCATCTTAGAACGGTTCCACATGAAGAGCATTGAGCCAGAGTATCAAATCCCCTCCGGTTGAGGAAAAGGGCGACCTGACCATTTTCTTCCAATGTTTTGGAAATAGCCTTGATAAGATTGGGAGTAAGGAAGTTTTTTCTGTGTTTTAGCGGGAAAACGGATTTAAGGTCCAGGATTTCTGTTTTGGGTAAAGGGCCTCCATGAGGTCGCGATGGTAGGTCCAGCCTGTTGATTTTGCCGTTTTTCACATTAACGAATGTTTCTAGAGATGGAGTAGCGCTACCGAGAATTACACACAGGTTTTCCAGCTTGCCCCTTAGCAGAGCCAGATCGCGAGCATTGTAGGGGAAGGCGTCCTCCTGTTTGTACGAGTTGTCGTGCTCTTCGTCCACAATTATCAAGCCGAGATCAGGAATAGGGAGAAATATACCGGACCTGGCCGCTATCACAATGTTTGCGCTTCCAGACGCCACTCTTCGCCATTCGTCCAGTTTTTGCGCGTCAGTAAGTTTGCTATGAAAAAGAGCGATTCCTCCTCCAAATCTGGACAGGAATATGCGTGCCGTCTGGGGCGTGAGCGCTATCTCGGGAACGAGAGTCAAAGCTCTCTTACCCAAGCTTAAAGCCTTCTCGATCGCCTTTAGGTAGACCTCGGTCTTTCCTGAACCTGTTACCCCAAAGAGCAGGAAAGGCTGGTAATCAGCTTTTTCCAATGCCATGTCAAGAGAGTCCACGGCGTTTTGCTGGGCCACGGTCAGAGTAACCTTCTGGCCGCTATCGGATTCATTTTCAGAGGGGTTAAGTAATTCGGGCAGGTATTGTTTTCCGAGGCCTCGCCTGGGCGGAGTAATCCGTTGCTCAATGATAATGAAGCCCTTTTTTGAGGCCTCTTTGATAAAAGAGCTTTCGGTTTCCGAAACAATTTCCGAAAGAGGAACGACGCCCCTTTTCATTAATCTATTCAAGGACGATGGAAGAGATTTTGCGGGAGATTGGCTGAGGTGTAGCCTGCCAGAGGCTGTAAGTATGGCCCAGGGTTTCGATTTTCTGTCTGAACCGGAGGGGAGGGCAGTCTTGAGCGCTAATCCTATCGGAACCATGTAATAGTCAGAAGCCCAACATAGTAAATTCCACAATTGCTGGTTAAAGTAAGGCTTCTCATCCAATACTAGAGAAATTTCCCTGAGTTGATCGGGTTGACCGTCAAGCGGGCCTAAGCCCACGATGAATCCAGCCTGAATCTTGTTCCGGAAAGGAGCAAATACCCTGGAGCCAAGTACCAGTCTGTCCATGAATCTCTTGGAAACATGATAGGAAAATATCCCGTCAATCGGTAACTGAAAGGCTATTTGTACTGTTTCGAATTCTTCATTCATTTGTTTTCTGTCGCTTGTGTTCCGACTGGAACATACCTGTCAGGATGAGTGAAATATAACCCCATCTCAGCGACACTTTCGCCCGTGATTTCAGTCCATGCTTCTGCGTAGCCCTTAAGTTGCGGCTCGTAAAGCTCGATCAGGTAGTCCAGTCGTGACTCCTGAACCCTGTCACTCTTGTAGTCAACTATTATCCAGCCTGCTGATTCCTTGAAAACAAGATCGATGATTCCCCTGATGACCATCTTTCTGTCAGATTCAGGCTCAAGTTTGCGTGAAAGGGTGAAAGGGATTTCTGTGAACTTTTTCTCGGCATTGAGAGCGCGATTCCATATTTCGGATTTGGAAACCCTCATGACGTTTTCAATGGCGTCTTCCCACAATTCGGGTATTAATTCGGTTTGTGGCAACGTTGTTGACCTGAACTGCTCCGAGGTGGTTTTCGGGTTCTTCATCAAGGCTTCCAGCATGTCATGGATTGCGGTTCCCCATTCGGTCCCGTAACTGGAGGGAGCGTATGAAATCTTGCCTATACCGGTGAGAAGTGATTTTACTGAGCCGACTTCGAAGGTTGGTTCAACGGATTTCTCCAGTCGTCCAAGCATTTCTTCGTTTTTGGTTGTGACCATTTCAGGAGTGATCGTGATCGAACCTGACTGTTTGGGAATTGAGGGGCGATGTGAGACAATCTCACCGGCGTCTTGAAGCTTGGGATTAAAAAAAGCCCATAGATTCCTGTTAGCGTTCTGGGGGCGGTCAGAAATCACCAACATTGAACCAGCCCTGGTAGCTGCCACATATTTCAGACGAAGTTCTTCAGCTGAAGTAAAAACATTCTCTTCTTTTGCCAGAGAGTCCCAGTCCTTTGGTGTGGCCAGAATTCCGGCATTCGAAGAACCCTGAACGTTCGCTGAAATAACCATATATCCACGAATTTCGGTCTCTGATCGATCTATGCGCATGGAGGGTTTTAGATCGCGTTTGCC
>CAITZA010000022.1 GCA_903896745.1 uncultured Desulfomonile sp.
AGGCGCGCAGGCCGCTGAAGACCTGGCTCTCAAAATAGCCATAAGGTTTGAATCAGTCCTGAACCTCGTTACAGTCATAAATGAGAACTGGCAGCACATGACCGGAGATGACTGGTTAAACACTTCAGCCTGTCGAAACCAGTTCAGGAGACACGTTGAGAGCGAAGTCAACGGTGAGGCTGATGAAGTAATAGGCCGCGTGCGCTCCAGGGCATCGGAATCGGGTATTCAATTCCGGCATTTCAAGACAGTCGGGATACCGGTTGTTGAAATTCTTAATGTTGCAGATACCATATCCGCTGATCTAATAGTTGTCGGCGCTCGTCAGATAAAACAGGACCTCGGTTTCAAATCCCGGCTACCATGGGAGAAATTCATCGAGTCATCCAGAATACCGGTTATCATCGCTCCTGTTATGGAATATTAGAATTGAGAGTCATCAAGCGAACATCACGCGACATACCGCTGCATCCTGATGCGGTTTTTTCAATTATCTCGAATTTTGAAAGAACATTCCGTCTTAATCCGCACTGGATCATAAAGAATTTTCAACCCAAGAAACTGACCGACGCGGAAACTGGTGGAGCCATGTCATTCGATCTGGAGGATTATGGGTCGGGCATGAGCTTCTCAGTCGTGGCATCGTTCGAACGAGTCGAGAAACCCTACAAGATTCAGATCGATTATTCAGGATGGAACAAGTGTCTTACAAGTTTTTTTATTGGTGAAATTGATAATGGGTCAAGGCTGACGGTTGAAGAGACTTACACGGAAAATGAGCCGGACGAAAATTTTGAATGGCACAATACCCAGTTGACTTACTGGGTCAGGTCAATCTCAGCTTATCTGGGTCTTTGCAGCAGGTCCGGGTTAAGAGCCAGGGCAAACAAATTCTTTATGGACAGGTTCTGGATACCAGCGACTCCTTCTGGCAGAAGGATATCAATCATACTCCTGAAAATTTCTATCGTTGAATTGGTCATAATAATCGCCATAATAGTCATGTGGTCCATCTTTTCAGGCAAATGAACAGGCAAGAGGAAAAATCAAAATGGTAGGAACTTTATACGGATGGTTTTTTACACTTTTTGTAATAATTTTCGCCGCGTTGGGAACACTCGGACTTCTTTACTGGTTTCGTCCCTGGCCAAAACAGGATAAACCATGAATTGACAAATACTTTTCGGTATGCACGACACTCTGAGACAATACGAACAGGGAAGGCTTTCTCACGACATTTGTTTCAGGAGCGCAATCTGATTCGTGACTTGCCCGTCCATTGCATTGGCGAGGACAATTTCTATGCCGGCGCCTGCAAGAGCAGCCATGGCGACAAGTTCAAATTCCGTCTGGAAAAGCCTCTTGACACCGCTTCTCAGGTTTGACAAACCGCACATGGTTCTGGCATGTTCCTGAAAAATAGCTCCGGATGAGAGTAACCTTACAGTCCTGACAGCCTCGCCTATACGAGACATAGCGTCATGCCATGTCAGGTTTGGAAGCACCGGATCGAAAATCAGATCCTCATCCCCAAGCCCCGCTTCCAGACAGAGTTCCCGCAATTCGATAGCGAGCGTCATTTTTTCTTCAACACTCGGAGGAGTGAAGGAATCGGCGTCCATAAGAAGGATAACCAACTCCGCATTGCATTTCTTTGCCAACGGCAGAATTTTGCTAATCTTTTCTGGCTCTAATGATAATGCGCTCAGTATGGGTCTGCCCCGGATCACCCCAAGCCCTATTTCCAGCAAACGAGGATCAGGACTGTCAAGAATCAACCGAAGGTCGCTCACGGATTGAACACTTTCAATCATGAACGCCATCCTGTCCTCATTCTTCCTGCCGAGTCTTCCAGGATTTATGTCGATGTAGTCAGCTCCCGCCTTTTCGAACTGACTTGCCATACGTTTGATCGGCTCGGCGTCCAGTCTTTCAAACGCCTCGATAACTACAGGATTAAGGCCGTGAAGATTATCTGCGGCAAATTTCATAGCATCTTCTACTTTCAGAATACCGGTTCATGTTTTTTTCTCGCAAAATGCTTTCCCCGGCAATTATGGCTCCACGGAACCTGATGATTGCGCAGCCCTTTTTCTATCTTCCACTACCTCGACAGCATGGGCGGCCTTCAGTACAGCAAGCGCCTGTTTGTAAATGGGAGTGTCAACCATTTTACCATCCAGACTGGTAGAAGCCCTACCCCTTGCAAGCGCTTCCTCGAAGCATTCAACAACCCTTCCCGCCCAGACTAATTCCTCATTCGCGGGTGAAAATACTTCATTAAGAACCTTGACTTGATCCGGATGTATGCAATACGCTCCCGAAAAACCCATGTCTCGCGCGTTTTGGGCGCACAACCTGAATTTGTCCATTTCCCTGAAATTTGCTACCGATCCAAGGATACCCAATGGAAGAAGATTGAAAGCTCGAGCGACCATGGCTATTGTGGTCATGGGAAAAACCAGTTCCGAAGCTGAGCTTGAAGGTCTGATCCCCATCTCCAGGCAGTAATCATCCACCCCCATGCTTAATGATTCAATGCGTGAACCGGCTTCGACAATCTCCCTGAGCTTCAGAATACCCATAGGGCTTTCGATGTGAATGGATACCCTGATTGAGCCTGGCTCCAGTCCTCTGCTGTTCTCGAGGAACCCTATCACATTCTCAAGCTGGGCCACCTGCTCCGGCGCCTCAGTTTTGGGAAGGAATATCCCTGATAGACCATCATGGATCGAAGCCTCAAGGTCCTGCGTAACCATTTCAGGATCATTATTTACCCTCACCAGAACATCAGAACCGCCCTTCCCTGCAAGCCTGATGGAGTTTTTCACCAATGACCGCGCATGCTCCTTTTCCGAAACAGGAACAGCGTCCTCAATATCCAGTAAAATTGCGTCCGCTCCCCTTGTGTGAGCCTTTTCCACGAACTTTTGAACATTTACAGGCAGTATTAGCATGGATCTCTGGATTTTGGATTGCATGACGCCTCCAGTAAAGTCACTAATCGACCCGGATATCGCCTATTCCGGTAGTCATCTGGAACAAATACTTCAACAATCAATTTTCGTTAGGCTGTAGGCCTATATGCGGAAATACCCTTCGGACAGGCTAATGCCGACAGCCAGGCTATTCGGCCAACAGTCTAAGAAAAATGTATAAGCCGCAATCAGTTAACAAATAGCATAAGCTTTCCGAATTGACGAGTTCAGATTGAAAAACCACGCGGTTTCGAAATACAACAGAACTTCCAGGAACATTTTACGGAAATGGATATTACTGTTACAGCCGGATTGTTCTTGAGTCCCTCCATAGTTAATTCATGACTTTTTTGGCCTTAAGCGTTTCAGCGTACGCTTTTCCGATTTGACCGCGTAACCCTCCATGCCGGATGAGACTCACACAAGGGGTAGCCATGCCCCATTTTATTTGGTGAGGACATGAGACACCAAAGCCTCCGATATTGACGGAAAATGGCATTCCCAGACGGTCTGGCGGGTTTTGGCGAGGCTGGGCTGCATCCAGGGGCTAATCGTTATGTTTGCCTGCAAAAACGCTAGCTTGAGCTCTTTTTTTCATTGTGCGTTTTTTTCTAATTACGATTGCCCGTGGATGACACAGGTCTGTATTAGAATGGTTCAGGGTTGTTGGCGTCCAATTTATGGCAAGGATTGGCTGAATGGTTTTCAGTGAAAAGGGCTTTTTTTACTGAACCGCAAACGGAGGCTGGAATGAGCGCATTCTGGGCCATTGCATTATTCTTTCTGATTTTAGGGATTGCTTCGTACGGGATGGGCGGTCGTCGAGAGGATGAACAGCAGCGGGACGATGATTACCAAGACGGATACGACAGGGGTTATGAGGACGGATATGAGGACCGTCATGACGATTATTGCGACGACGACCATTTCGATGATGATTTTCTGGAGTGAAATCTGTTACCATGAAGTTACATACCATCGGATTTCAGCTCTAGTGATCATTTGATTCCATTCTCCGGTAATTGATTTGAGGGGGTCTGGTCATGTTTTTCAATATTGCTGACAAAACCGATTTTTCATCTACAAATTTCTTATTGCCGGCAAAGGTATTTAACACCTCTTTACCACTGATGACGTTATGGTTTCAGCGCGCGGAATGTTGGCAATCTTTCACCACCCAGCCAAGGTCGAACACTATGGTAGCGGGTGAATTCAGAAATGAGGCTGTGCGGGGCGAGGAGGTTTGGGGAACAAGTATGCAGATAAATCTGAATCATCGCTGATAGTGGGAGAGAGAATTTCTCCTATGCAAAACCCGGTTTGCCTTTGAGATCAAGGAAAATATCGGATTGATCAGATAGGGCTATTTTAGCAACTCATGGGGACTTTTCGGCGTGAATGGTCACCGTTAACCTGGTCGCACTTCGAAAGTATGATGCCCGGGTTTATTGCGGAATTATTGGCTTGCCAACAGGTCCGGCAAGCAATGAAGCGCTCTTGTTTGAAACAACTATTCCTTTACAATATCGCTGGAGTTGTTTTAGAATTGTCATGCACCTATCCACATAATTCCCATTTGTTTTGCGCAGGTACTGGGGGAGAGTTGCAGACCGATTCTCAACCACCTTTTCAGGCAACCCTTGTTGCTCTGTTGTCCAGGTTCCACCTGGGGCTTAGAACAGACCAAATCAGAAGCGCTTTGGCCCGCGAGGGGGTCCATCGATCACTTCCTGAAATTGCCCGAACATTGAGAGAGCTTAGCGAATCAAACAAAATAAGGTTCGAACATCAAAAATGGGTTTCAGTTTCCCCGGTTGTGATCAAGAATCCTCTCTCATCGTTCGCTGACAAACCGCAATCGGAAATTACATCCTTTACTAGGACTCAGACCGATGATGAAACTGCATACGTTGATCCCGCTCAGGTTACGTACATCAGGGGTATTCATTTTAACTACAAGAGGTTTAATCTGAACAATGCAGTTGATATTACCCCTGATGAAACTGGCAGTTTGCCATCGGGATGGGAACTTTTAAGAAAACTTGCCCCATATTATCGGGATTGTTTACGTGCAGAAGAACGACCCAACATGCTTGTCGCTGGGGAAAAGTCGGGAGAGAGGTTTCTTGCGCTAACTTCAACAGGGAAATGGTGGCCAACTCAGCAGGAGGCGGTGTCATTTTCTTTAAACATGGCTGATTTGCCGGATGGTTTTTTGAAGGCCTTGTCTAAGCGGGGGGATGACGAGACTTTTGTTGGTTATCCTGTTTCCATAATTCCCGCAAAAAATGGAGGTGTCCTTCTCCAGCCTGTTTTCACACTTAGTTGCCGTGTTGGGGCCATTTCTGGAGAATTGAAAGTATATGTTCCTCCACAAATGCCAGATATAAATGCCGGTTGGTTCGAGAGATTTTTCAAGGATAAAAATGAGGGGCAAAACTTTCTTCGTTGGATAGGTATTCATGGGGTCTCGGATGAAGGCGATTATGAGACTGGCGCAAATCAAGAATTTATTGAAATATCTGATGCTGCGGCTCGCTATATGGCTTTTGTCGGCAGGGACAAGTCATCTCAAATCATCCCTGAGAGACTTTCAGAAACGCTAAGACTTTCGACCGAAAGAGCCTTCACTGAAAATACGTCCATATTGTTTCTGGCTTCATTGACTCGTTACACAAAGGGTTCAATCAGGGAGCTTTCCAGCCTTGCAGAATGGCCGGATGGCCAACTCGAGAAAACATGCCTTTCGGTTTTGGTTAGTGAGGATGCCAGGGGCAATACTCATGAACACACTCCCACCCTGACTCCGATCAGTTTGAACGAAGAACAGTTGAATTCTGTCAAGGCGGGTTTGGAATCCGATATCACGGTGATTACCGGCCCTCCAGGCACAGGAAAATCCCAAGCCGTGTCGTCAATAATGGCATCTGCGGCTATCGTCGGAAAAAGCGTCTTACTGGCATCGAAAAATCACAAAGCTTTGGATGCTATTGAGGAGCGTCTAAATGAACTAACTGGCGCACGGTCTATATTGGTTAGAGTTAGTCGACCGTGGGGCTCCGAAAGGCCTTTTGATCTCAAGGCTGCAATTAACGCAATACTGAGTAGAAATGTCAGCCCACACAGATTGGAGCATTTTAGAAATAGGGTCAGCTCATTAACATTGTTGGACAGAACGCGATGGGAACTCTACGGAAGATTACAAGAAATTGACCAACTTCAGGGAATGTTGGCTAGTAACCGAGCATTGGTTGCTGATTTTACTGATCGTTTAGATCCAAGAGCTATTGACTGGGCAAAAGATCTGTCAAAACGTCTGGAGATCCAAGAGCCAAAAGAAATCCCGACAATCTTCTTAAAACTTCCCATTATCGGGAAAAGTCTGGTTCTTTCGCGCAAAAAAAGAAGACTTCAATGTTTTAAGAGATCCGAAATCCCTTGGGAACGAATCGGTCTACCTGTCCCTAATACTGAGAATTTGGAAATCTGCGCTGAAAACATACGCCGCCTGGAAGACTACCGACGGATTCTAGATGAAACCCAAGCGCTTGAAAATAGACTTAGGGCATTACCTGATTATGAAGAGACACTTGCAACAACTATAAGTCTTCACAAAAAAATCACAGAAACCTCACGTTCTTTGTTCATGGATCTTCCAGATATCTTGGACGAACTCACAGACTCCGAAAGACTGGTCTTGTTAGATTTAAGAGGTTCAATGTCGGTACTGACAAGCCTCGACCCCTCTGACTTGAAAAATGCACATGCAAGGAATCTTTGGGAAACTTCGGCTCCTATCGTCTTGAAACATTTTCCGTTGTGGGCTGTCACCAACCTCTCAGCTTCACGAATTCCCTTTTCGCCTGCCATTTTTGATTACCTAATAATTGATGAAGCAAGCGCTTGCGATATCCCATCGGCAGTCCCCTTGTTTGCGAGAGCTAAACAAGTTGTGATCGTTGGAGATCCGGCTCAACTACAACATGTGACCAAACTATCAGTAGCACGGGAACGAGAGCTTCTTAGCAAGAATGAACTTTTAAAACACGGGATCGGAAGGTTTACACACAGAGAAAATTCGGTATTTAACATAGCGTCCAGTGTTTCAAATGCTTCCCGCCACTTTCTGCGTGAACATTACCGATGTCACGAAGGAATCGCCGATTATTTTAACCAAACGTTCTATGGCGGCCGTTTAAGAGTAATGACCGATGCTGAAAGGCTTTTGACCCCTCGAGGCTATAAGCCAGGAATGCATTGGACCAATGTGACTGGGCCTATTAGTTCTGCCAGATCGGGTTGTTATGCTCAGGCAGAAATTGATGCAATAATCAATTATCTCAAAGAAATCTTTCTCAACAGAAATTTTACTGGAACAGTTGGTGTAGTGACCGCTTTCAGGGAGCAAGCCAATCGACTTATGGATCGGATATCGGTCGAAATACCAACCGAAGCTATACTAAAGGCTAATCTAGGGGCTTTTACCGCTCACCAGTTTCAGGGGGACGCTCGTGACGTTATAGCGCTAAGCCTATGTGTTGGGCCTGACATACCAGTTGGGAGTCTGTCATTTGTGGCTCAGACAGCAAATCTTATTAACGTAGCGGTTAGTCGGGCAAAAGCGGTGTGCAACATATTTGGAAACGTGGAATTTGCAAGAAATTGCGGGATACACCACCTGTCCACCCTTGTCACAATTGCTGAGAGAGCTTCAAAAGGCGATTCCACAAGAAGAGCATTTGAGTCTCCGTGGGAAGAAAGTCTTTATGAAGCGTTGGCATCAAGAGGTCTTCACCCCATTCCTCAATATCCATTAGCCGGACGCAGGCTTGATCTGGCGCTTATTTTAGACGATCTCAAGATTGACATTGAAGTTGACGGATCTGCCTATCATAGAAA
>CAITZA010000023.1 GCA_903896745.1 uncultured Desulfomonile sp.
CCCGCTGCTATCTGCAAAGTCCGGAACTGACGTTGGGCTTTGGGACATGTCCCGGGAACTCATAAGAAAGAGCCTTTACTTTCTTAATACGATTTCTGATGACAATGGGATTCTCCCGATGATAGGCGATTCGGATTCGGGGTCTGCGCTCGGATTTTATATTGATAATTTCTGGGACATCGGTTCACTGCTGGTTTCTGGAGCGGTGGCGCTTCAGGCGCCGGATTTGTGCCGGAAGGTGACGAGTTTTCCTGCCGAGAGTTTGCTCTTCTGGGGAGACCAGGGTGTTAGCTGGTACGAACTGAATTGTTCGAAGCCGGTTAATGCCGTGAGCGGCCTAACGCGATCAGTTCCGCAAATTGAACACTTCCCCGACGGCGGTCTGGTGAAGGCGCGACACAAGGGGTTATCCGTCATATTTGATGTTGGTCCCATGGGAAAAGCGCCGGGATATGAACACGGACACTCGGACGGATTATCTGTTCAGCTTTGGCTTGATGACAACCCGCTACTCATAGACCCGGGAACGTTTGTCTACAACGGCAAACCATCCTGGAGGAATTATTTCAAGGGATCCCGCGCCCACAATGTCATCAGGCTTGACACGCGTGACCAGTCCATATCATTAGGCTCTTTCCGTTGGGCATTCTCTCCGGCCATGGGGAAAACGGAGATGCGTCAGAATGGAGATAACATATATCTTGCCGGCACAATCCACCTCGAAAAGGCTATTTGGACAAGGCGTCTTTCAAGCAGTTCCGACAATGCTGTCCTGATACTCGATGAAATAAGATGCGCCGGCGCCAGCCCTATAGAACTGAATCTAGTTCTTGACCCATCCTGGAGCGTCATTTCCTCGGACGATGACGCGCCAGCAAGAGGTGAGGGTGGCGCCGGGATGGTGTTGTTCGGTTGGGAAGCAAATGCGGTAAAAATTCTCCATGGTGATGAAAAAGATACCGGCGGATGGCTTTCCCGACTGTATGGAAAATTGGAAAAAACCATTAATATCAGGGCTGAATCAATGGCAGGCCCGGTTTTTTATTCAGCTATATTAATTGGTCACAACCTGAGGGATTTTCCTGGCCAATCAATAATGGATCTTTGCAAGCTCAACGACGAGACTGGAAACTGCGGCAAAGCCGTTGAATGGTTTTCGGACTTGTACGGGCGGGATGTGCGGCAAGCTCCAATTTTGAATTATAGATTATGCAGGCAGACTGATTCCTGATTTGCCGGAAACCAAGTTGACAACCTCTTTGAAACAAATTGGGCGAATACCATGAAAGTTTTGCACATAATGCATAGATCCATCCCGGGCACGAGCGGCTACGCCATTCGCAGCAGGGAAATAGTCAACAAACAATTTGCTCACGGGCTTGAACCGATTGTTGTCACATCGCCATCTCAAGCTCCATCCGGACAGCTCGACGCCAAAAGCTCAGAGATGATTGACGGCATCAGGTATTTCAGGACTTGCGGGAAGTGGTTAACCGCAAGTAGGGAAGTATACGATCCAAGTAATTTGAGGTCAGCCTTGCGGGTACTTCAGAATTTCAGGCTGATCTCCACGTGCATGAAAATAGCCCTAAATTACAAACCGGATATCATACACGCCCATTCACCTTTTACCTGTGGTCTGACGGGTGACGCTGTTGGAGCGCTCTTGGGAATACCTACGGTTTATGAAACACGAGCCTCGTGGGAAGACTCGCATCTGAGCAGAAACAGATTGACTGAGAAATCCCCTACCTATTGGCTGATGAAAAACCTGGAAACCCTGGCCATGAAGGGCGCGAACGTCCGGATCGCTATTTCACGAGCTCTTAAATCGGACATAGTCAGCAGGGGATTCAGGCCTGAGCAGGTCGAGATAGTGCCGAATGGGGTGAACCTGGACCATTTCGTTCCGGGGCCCGCATCCCTCAGTCTTCAGGATCAGCTTGATATTCGTGACAAAACTGTTCTGGGGTATATTGGGTCATTTTTCTACTATGAAGGGCTTGATTTGCTCATTAAAGCGATTGCAGAGCTTGGAACCGAATTCGGGAACGTGATAGTCCTTCTTGTTGGAAGCGGTGAAGCTGAAGCTGATCTCAGATCCCTGGCCCAAAAGCTGCGTGTCGAAAACCGGGTTGTGTTTGCAGGCAGAGTGCCTCATGCTCAGGTTCAGGACTATTACAGACTTGCCGATATCCTGTGCCTTCCACGCATCAGCTCAAGGTTGACTGAACTGGTTACCCCACTAAAGCCCGTAGAAATAATGGCTATGGCAAAACCCCTACTGGCGAGTGACGTGGGAGGGCATACTGAAACTGTGATTCAAAACGTCAATGGGGCGCTCTTTAAGGCTGATAATCTTGAAGACTTTGTAGGACAACTCAAGCGGTTGATAACGGAAAAGGATCTCAGGACTGAATTGGGTCTAAGCGCGCGTGCGTGGGTGAGGGATAACCTCGACTGGGATATACTCGCAAGAAAATATACAGGAATTTACCAAGGGCTGTTGTCTCGAAGCAATAAACATTGATTTCAAATGACTATGGTTTGAGGAGGACAGGAATGGGAAACTGTCGTTCATTCCCGTTCAGGGTCATTTTGATAAATCTGGGGCTGATAGTTTTTCTGTTAATTGGGTCTTTTGTACTTATGGAATGGATCCTGAGACTTTACATTCCTGATACCAACCATACAGGAATGAATGAACTAGCCCCAAAGCCCCTGTACTATAGAATCAAGGCAAATTACAGGGGAACTCTGGAAGGAGTTGGGGTTGCGATCAATTCTGATGGTTTTCGTGATGATGAGTTTGCGAGGCAAAGACCCCAGGGACAGAAACTGATTGCCATACTCGGTGACTCGATTGCTTTTGGACAGGGTGTTCCTCAGGATCAGACATTTCCCGCATTATTGAACAAAATGCTGAATTCATCCAAAAAAGAAGCGGATTACATTGTGTGGAATCTTGGCGTTCCCGGTTACAACACCGAACAGGAAAGCGAGGTATTGAGGTCTTTTGTTTTGCCGCAAAAACCGGACTGGGTTTTTCTCGCCTATGTAATTAACGATGTTGAGCCAGTAAACACGGACGCCCTAAAACTTCTGGCCGGAGAAAAGCTGGACAATCAGTCATCGTGGCTATCAGGACAAATAGAAAAATCAGTAACCCTCCACATAGCCAAAAACAGGTTCGGGCGAATAGTCAGGTGGTTCAAACCGGAATGGTATTTTTCATCCTACGTCGATGACGCGATCATGCAATATGTGGCGCCTGATTCCGCCTGGAATAATGTTTCAACCATCATTGAGTCCATGAAGAAGTTATGTGATAGCCACAAGGTTCGTTTCACAGTCCTGATGACGCCTGCCATGATGGATTTCGCGAATTACCCCTTCCTGATAATCAATCAAACTGTGGAAAGGTTCTGTAAGGAAAAGGGGATAGATTATCTGGATCCGCTACCGCATTTTAAAGACATGGATCCGCAAAAACTGTATGTATCAATGATCGATTCCCATCCTAACGCTCAGGCCCAGGAAATCATTGCAAGGGCCGTCGCTGAACATATCGGCAATGCGTATTGAAATCGGAATGATCGCCAACAGGACTATTCGTCACCTCTTCCATCTCTTATAATAAGAGTCTGGACAGGAGGCTTACTGATCCTGGTTTCCGTATCAATCAACTCGGCTCTGGTGAGTGAAATAAACCTCACGGCAACTGATGATCCCACTTCACACCACGAACATACTCCGAGCAATTCCAGCACGTGGGTTCCCAGAAAGCCAAGAACCACTATGTTCTCATCAACAATAGCCTCTATTACCCCTTCGTCCTTCACCTGCAAATAACCATTGCCGACGCATGGACAAAAAAACATGCCTATCAATGAAACAACAATAAGTAGAGTTAATTTGTTTAACATGAACAGATGACGAATTCCCTTGAGGTCACTCAGTATCAACCTTCCCGAAGGTTGCCAGAACCTTGAAGCCGGTAATGGCTTCGAGATCCCGTGGATTATCGAAAGTGAAATCGAAGAAGTTAGCAATGAAAATCAATCCAATGCTCAGGAATATCGAGAAGAGGAAGCCTGCGAAAACGAAAAGACTGGTTCTCGGGAAAATCGGAACCATGGGAATTACCGGTTGAGCGAGAACCTTGACATCTACAAGTTTTTGTTTGGTCTCAATATTTTCAAGTCTGGCGGCTTCACTTTTGGCTACGAACTGAAGGTACTGCTCTTTTGCAATAGTGACTTCCAATTGTTTTGCCCGGGCCTCTTCTCCCCTTTCCAACAGTTGCTGAAGCTCGGTGACCTTTTCTTTTCGACTATTTTCGAGGCTTACCTTTTTGGTGTTGAGCAGCGATATTTCAGATAGCAACAAACCTTCGAAACGTCTGGATACCTCATTGAGTTGTTCGATCGCAGCCCTGTAGTCGCGGCTTTCCAAAGTATATAGTTCTGAGCTCTGCAGTCTTCTCTGCTCAGCCTGCATCAACTGAACGGCCGCCACATTGATCACGGTGTTGTCAGTGCCTTTTTGAAACCCGGGCGCAAGTTGGCCCGATGGCACAATCCCCTGGGCCATTAGCGACATCATTGTCTTGAACTGATTGTAATTGATGTCCACATCAACAAG
>CAITZA010000024.1 GCA_903896745.1 uncultured Desulfomonile sp.
GGGATTTTGGTCAGGAGGCAATTAGCGTCCTGCTAAAACGAATGGAAGATCATCGGGATGATCTGGTGGTAATCGTGGCCGGTTATCAGAAACCCATGACAGACTTTCTCGAATCAAATGAAGGTCTCAGAAGCAGATTTCCGAATAGGATTCATTTTCCCGATTATTCTCCGAAAGAGCTCGTGTCGATTTTCGAGCTTCTCTGTCAGCAAAGTGAATACACGGTTCAGCCAGAAGCCCTGGAACGGGTCAGAAAAATGACCGAACAGGAATGCTCAAATAGGGATGAAACTTTCGGTAACGCCCGTTACATTAGAAATCTGTTTGAAAAGGTTGTGAAAAATCAGTCTGTTCGGATAGCCGAAAACATGGAACAACCCAGCCACCAGGATTTGATGATGATTACGGCTGACGATATAGGTCAGTCGAAGTCTGATGAAGACCTCGACTCCTTGTTGAAAGACATGGATTCCTTAACAGGTTTATCTAATGTCAAGGCAGAGATACATCAACTCGTGAAATATGCCCAGGTGCAGAGAATGAGGGCAGACCACGGGATTGACAGCAATCTTGTCTCGCTTCACAGCGTGTTCATAGGCAGTCCTGGAACCGGAAAAACCACAGTTGCGCGACTCTACGGTCGTATTCTCCGTTCCATAGGTTTTTTGAGCCAGGGCCACCTCGTTGAAACCGACAGGGCAGGGTTGGTGGCCGGTTATGTTGGTCAAACCGAGCTAAAAACGGATTCGGTTATCAAGTCGGCCATCGGTGGGGTGCTTTTTATAGATGAAGCATATTCTCTGTTCAAGGGAGATTCCTCACAGGGGGATTTTGGCCAGGAAGCAATCAGCGTGTTACTAAAGCGCATGGAAGACTACAGGAATGATCTGGTTATAATAGTGGCTGGCTATCACAAACCCATGATAGAATTTCTTGAATCTAACGAGGGTCTGAAAAGCAGGTTCTCAACACACATTTCTTTTGACGATTATTCTCCTGATGAGTTATTGTCAATACTCCGGCACTTTTGTGATAAATCGAATTATGAATTGTCTTCAGACGCTCTGGACAAAGCTTCTGACATTATCACCGAGGCGTTTAAGAAAAGAGAAGAGCATTTCGGTAACGCAAGATATGTGCGTAATCTCTTTGAAAGCGCCATGAAAGCGCAGGCTGTTCGAATAACGAAGACAGATGGACTACCAACACCATTGGAACTCAAACAACTTCTGGCTGAGGACTTCAGACCGCTAAAAACTACCTAACATTGTCAAGTAGATACAAAGAAGCTATGACTGTGAAGAAGAAAGGTTCAGGAGCACTACCCCCGTTATAATCATTAATAATGCCAAGACCTTAAGCGGGGATAACGACTCATTGAACCAGACCAGCCCGATAATGGCTATGATCGTGGTTCCTAGAGCCATCCAAACTGCATACGCTATACTCACATCTATCGTTTTCAGGGCAAATGTCGATGCAGTAAAGGAGAAACCATAAAAAACAAATACAAGGACAGTGGGCCAGAGTTGGGTGAAACCCTGAGACAACTTCATACAGGTTGTACCTGAAACTTCCATGGCAATTGCAAACAAAAGCAGTAACCAGGCAATCACAACCGCACACTCCCTCCATGATGTATTCAGTCACGTCTGTCAGAATTTCACATGTGCGTGGTCGGGTCAACTTATTGTTATTGACTAAATGTCTATTCTGTATTTGGGAGACTATTTACTCCGGATATTTTGCCGTGTCCGGTTTGTGGAAGCAGGCCTTCTTTAGGGGTCAGGCATATGTGGCTTTGACCGAAACTTCGTAGCGGAACCGGGCGGTTGCGGAGTCTGCGCGAAAAGATCCCGAGACAGGCGCGGCGCCTGCCGGTGTTGGGCTTGCCGCTATCGCCACATGCCTGTCGGCCACCGCTAGTCCAAGGGTCGGATCAAAGCCACGCCA
>CAITZA010000025.1 GCA_903896745.1 uncultured Desulfomonile sp.
AACCCGTTGATTATGTTGGACTTCCGCCGCTATAAAGTTCTTAGAAAGAAAGAAAGGTTGCGCCGCGCCCTTTGGGGGGCGCGCGGCCCGGCCAAGAATCCCAAGATTGAATCACGGCTTCTTACTATTCCATAACAGATTGTTTAAATTATATTTCCTGGGAATGAAGCGGTTTCTGACACTGAGTAACGGTGTAAAGATTTCTGACACAATGTAAGGCCACCATCCCAGCCTATACTGGTTCATCAGCATGATGCTTTATTATTCCCAAACATGCTGTTATTGTTTTAAGCTGACATCATATAGGCGGCCTTGATCAGGTCTTGCGTCATTCAGACGAATCAAACCAGACCTTTGAGATACCATAAGCCTGGCAATTAATTGAACAAATTCCTCACCCTATATTCCCGCTTGATTTCCCGCATACTCATGCTTAACGCCGCTGTTGTCATCACCATTTTATCAGCGCCATCAACGGGGGTGTGCTGGGAGTTCAACATAGAATCCGCATCGTTGTACTTCAATTACGTCTATGCCTCGCAGGCAGGCCCAAACGGATTTTTTGGTCCGTTCAACACGGATAACAGTTCAGGTGGAGGTGATTATGCCCCACTGAATGGTTGGTTCCAGACCAAGATGGTGTCCGGGACGACTGCTGAGAGCTCCAGTACCCGCTTTGCAATCTTCCCTGTTCTAAAGCTGAACAATGCCATCGCCATACGGGGAACATACAGGATCAATTCTGACATAACGACCGCGACCGACCTGGCCTCCTTATTAAATCCTGACCTGGAGAATGTGATTTCTTACGGGAGATGGACACGGCTTTGGTTGACAGTCGAGACACCTTTGGGGACGATCCTTTATGGTAGAAGAGGTTTCAGGCAGGCTTGCGGATTTCAATTCAGCAGCGCTGAGACAGCAGAGGATATTTTCGATAGTGGACGCAGGTCGGTTGAAATGTTTCTTTTACAGACCCATTGGGGCCCCCTCACAATTGGGGGTGGTTTCTATCCATGGCGTGTCGGGTCAAGTGACTATTGGAATGTTGAGGATCAGAACGCCGCTCGCAAAACACATGTGCTCGGATATCTGAATTACGCTGCCGGAAACATTGAAACAGGCGTGGGAGGATTTTATTTTGCATCTCACGAAGGACCTGAATCCCAGAAATCCAGTTCGTCACGCAGGTCGTATCCTCCTCGAGAAACCACCACAACTGAAGGATGGTTGTACCTAAAATATAATGACGGCCGCTTTTTTATAAACACAGAGGCCGACTGGTTCTATCGCACGATAGGCTATCTTCCGGCCATGAACGGTTTCTTGCCTACGCCTGACAGTTACAACATGAATCCTGTTGCTGACTCAGGTGATGATTATCTACCTCCCTACACCGAATCATGGCGTTATATGGCGGAATTGGGCGTTTACTCCGGGCCAGCAAAAATTAGCGCGCTTTTGGCGCACATGCCCGGTCCAGACAGAAGACACGGCGTCTTAATAAACACTCAGCCATACGTTCAGGAAGCTGAAAGAAGCGCTTTTGCAATCTTTTACCAGTACGGCATACTTATGGGAAAACTCTACAGGGCCGGCGTAAACTCATTCCTCGATATGTCAGCTTCCGATGTCCTGGCCGCAAGATTTGATTACATGCCGGCCACCAACATGAACATACTCGTTACGGTAATGAAGGCAAACCGGTCTTCATACGGTTATGGATGGGGCTACGTGAGACCTGAAAAGATAAATGAACTGGCGACAAATTTTGGAAATCTGAATTTTAGAAACCGTGGAAGTTACAACTCGCCGGTCCCGACCATTCCGGACAACGACCTCGGATGGGAAGTAAATGTGGGAATCATGTGGAAGTTGCTGGAGAACTGGCGTATTTATGCCCGCGGGGCCTATTGGCGCCCGGGTAAATGGTTCAATTACGCGTGCATAGACAAGTCGGTTCCCAATTGGGATAATCCTTCTCAAAGCAATAATTACGGAATAAACCCCGACAGAAATATAGCGCCGGTTTTTGGGTTTGAACTGTATCTTGATACACGTCTGTGAATCGTGATTTCTTAAGACATCATGCCTGAAAGCACCTGACGGTAACGTCACGGTCAATCCTGAAGAAGACCTGTGGCGTTGTTTTTGAGGCTAGTCCGTTCCCTGAATCCTTGCAGAAATAATTTGTCATTCCAGCAACAATTTTCGCTCAAACGCCTGCATAACTTTCTCCTCGAGAACATCCATCTGCATCGGTTTTGTAGTGTAGTCATAAGCGCCGAATTCAAACCCCTTCACAGCCGAATCCACTGATGAAGCGCCAGTCAGGATAATGACCTCCAGGTTGGGTCGTTTTTTTTTCAACTCCCTGAGAGTTGTAACGCCATCCATACCCGGCATTTTCTGGTCTAGAATTACTACATCAAAGTCCTGGTTCTCCACCATTTGTAACGCGCTCTCACCGTCGTTCGCGCTCGAAACTTCATAACCCTTTCTGGAAAGAAGCCATGACATGTTGTGATTTAACATCTTGTCATCATCTACGATCAACAATTTCGGTTTTCTCATCCTAATATTCCTTTCTGGAATCCTGAACGACAGATGTGGCATATCTATGTTCATCGGTTGGGAAGGGAAAAAACACTGAAAAAACAGATCCTTTGCCAATCTCGCTATGCGCCGAAATGTCTCCACCCATGTGCTTGATAATACTATAAGAAATGGATAGCCCCAAGCCGGTTCCCTTCCCCGGTGGTTTGGTGGTGAAAAATGGATCGAACAAGCGCTCCAGGTTCTCATCTGAAATTCCTGAACCAGTATCGGCTACAGACACTACCATGCCATTTCTTACAACATCAAGCCGGGAGATTATGTTTACACTCCCTGATTGTATTCCTTCATGAGCGTCGATGGCATTGTTAATAAGATTGATAAAAACCTGCTCCAGTTCGAAACGATCCGTTTTCAGTTCCGGAAGATTCTGTTGCAAATTCAGGGAGATTTTTACATTGCTGGAATGAGCTTTTTTTTCTACAAATCCGACGACATCTCCAAGAACAGCGTTCACGTTTACAAACTCTGAAGCCGAAGAAATTCTGCGGGAAAAATTCAGGAGGTTTTGGGTGATGTGAGCGCATCGCTGAATTTGTCCGTCAATCTGTGAAAGCGAATTAAACAAATCTTCCCTGAAACTTTTGCTAATTTCGGTTTCATCAGCGGTTAATTCGCGCATAACCATACTTTCCGTTAGAATCACTGCCAAAGGGTTGTTAATTTCGTGAGCTACTCCTGCCGCAAGTTCGCCAACTGATGCAAGCTTACGAGCTCGCAAAAGTTGACTGTTCAATTTCTCCGCCTCCTTATCACGTCGCTCTATAAGCTTGATCATGTATCTAGCCGTAAGGGACGACACTATGAGAATTGCCAGGATACTTACATGGAGAAGAATCAGGATGACCATGTTCAAGTGGTCTATATCCCCAAAGAATTCCATGAAATCCTGTTTTGCGACCACGAACCAATCGGTAGCTCTTATACGGGAGAATGCTATGATCTGTTGCGAGTGCGGAGGCGCCAAAGTTGCCCGCAATCTGTAAATTACAGGAATATTTAAATCTACCGAGAACGAATTCGATGGAGCATTGACGTCCGAGATAAGTATACCGCTTTCACCTTTGAACAGGTTCATCGGCAATGAAGCTTTTCCCATGATCAAGCCATCAAGCCGGGGGCTGGTCTGATAGATTCCTTCGCGATTGACCAAAAAGACCTCGCCCGTCTTTCCCGCTCTAGCCATTGTCATGAGGGAGCTCAAAAATTCCGAATTGATGGTGGCTCTCAAAATCCATGACGCTTCACCCTCGGACCGACTCACAGCTATGAAAAAATGAGGAATCTTCCGGAACCCCATCAACACATTGCTGATGTACACCCCCCTCGATTGAACTTCCTTAAACCAGGACGTTTCAGAATAATTTGCATCCGAGAGATTATATGGCCCCACATAAGCGACATGCCTTCCCTCAGGATTGATAAGTCCTATGTCGGTAAAATGGGGCACGCTCTGGTTCAGGATGTTAAGAATTTTCACAAGATTCGATGAATCACTCAGGAACTCAAAAGAATGAGTGGATGCCACCACCCTGATGTCAGACATGCGATCGTCCAGAAAAAGCTCAACAATCTTTCTGTTGTCCACCACCGCGTTCTTATAATAATCCGCCATGGTAGACGTTGAGAACTGGGAATAATTCAAGAAACTTACCCAGCCCAAGAGAAACAGTGGAAGTATAGAACAGGCAACAGCCCCAACTATGAATCCACGAAGTAGCTTCGAATAAGAGGTGTTAGAAATATCAGGTTCACGGATTTTTAACATTTTTCCTGCCCTGGTTTGTCACAAATCGAATGCAGCGCATCATTCGAGGCTTCCCGGATATTAGAATACGTTATACTATAGCTCCATAATAATTGGAGCGCTATTTCCATGAAGGTGTTTTTAGGAAGCGGTTGAAAGACCAGGGAGATGATTTATTTTGAAACGCCGGTCTCTTCCATAGTCCGAGGCGCCACAAATTCTCGACATATTGACAATGTCGAACCAAATCTATGAATATGAGCCTTGAGTTTTTTCCCGGAGCGATACGTGCTCTTAATATTGAACAATCTACTTCCGATCTTTGCAATCATAAGCCTCGGAGTAATTCTGAAACGCTTTGAATGGATAAACGAGTCGTTTATCAGTTCATCGGATCGTCTGATTTACTACATTTTCTTTCCTGGCCTTCTTTTCTGGAAGATTGGAAAACCCACAGAGGGCCTGGGGATTGAATCCGGTCTGATCCTTGGTGTTTTGGGTTCCGTCTTTGCCATCTTTTTGATCAGCCTTGTTTTTTCGCGCCTATTTGACCTTACTGACTATGAAGTCGGTTCTTTTTCCCAGGGATGTTACCGTTTTAGTTCCTACATCGGCATGGCGCTTACGTTTTCTGCGTTGGGAGAAGACGGTGGAAGAACTTTTGGAATCCTCATAGGATTTGTCATTCCGTTCATAAATGTTCTGGCTGTAACGAGTATGACTTATTACTCAGCCAGGATCAGCTCCGATAGATCAGGAATTAGACTGATAATGAAGGCCATGATTTCAAACCCGCTGATTCTGGCCTGCATTGCTGGTATACTTTATTCCAGGCTATCGGTCGGTTTCCCCGTTTTTGTGGAGAATACTTTTGCCCTGATGTCATCGGTAACATTGCCTTTGGCCCTGGTTTCCATAGGAGGAACCTTAACTTTCGCAGGTTATCGGAAATACCTGAGAAAGGGCCTTCTTTCAGCGTCATTAAAATTGCTGGTTCTCCCTGTCATAGGCTATGTGACCATGAGTGCGCTAGGCGTTTCCGAGTCAGCCATGAAAGTAGCCATGATATATTTTGCCTTGCCAACCTCACCGCAAAATTACATACTTTCATCT
>CAITZA010000026.1 GCA_903896745.1 uncultured Desulfomonile sp.
GACGAAACTATCGAAGGTTCCATGAAGGGCTTCGAGGAGGCCATAAAGGGTATATGACGAAAATCTGAACAGACTTGCAAAAAACGGGCGATTCCCTAATTAGGATCGCCCGTATTTTTTTTGTTTCTACAGGATAAATGACGAGAGGCTATGTTGATTATTTTTGGCGGTTGCTGGGAATAAGCGGCAAAACAGGTTGACCAATTCATCCTGACCATCTGGGGAACAATACCATGTTAATGCATGATTGCCACCCCGTTCAGGTATGCTCTCACCTCTTGCCCTTCTCTATTTCATGGAGCTTGGCCCCTATTTCGAGCAAGCCGGCCTTTTGTGTCGCTATAACATCCTCGAGCTCACGCACTTTGGAATTTAGCGTCTGAATCGCCTTGTTAGCATCCGTCCCAAGTGATGAAGCCTTGCCCGCCAGATCTTTCTTCTCGGATTCCAGGCCCGTCTTGATGCTTGTCAAACCCTCTTCCAAAGGCTGGAGTTTCTCTTTCAGTTCCGCTACCGCCGCATCTTTCACCTTGGGCAAAGTCTTTTTGACAGCATTCACTATCTTGGTATTATTATCCAGTATTTCCTTGCGCACTTCCGCAACAGCCTTGGACATGTCCTCGACCGATTTGTTCAAAGTGGCCACAGATTTCTTGATGGCAGCGGATTCGGCCATGGCTGAGGCAAGATCCTTGTTCTTCATTTCAAGTTTCTTTTTGATGTCATTGACCGATGCGTCAAGATTCTTAAGCTTTTCCTTGACGGATTCCCTCTCTTTCTGGGAATCCTGCGCCCAGTCCCTGAATTCCTCCAGGCGGCTGTTCATAGGTTCAAGTCGGGTCTTCAGAGTTTCTGAAACTCTCTCACCCTGGTCTTCCAATCTCTGAATGTCGGCGCTAAAATCTTTGGGTGGAGCAAATTTACCGGAGAATTCCCGAAGGTCTTTCTCCTGTTTTTGAAGTTTCTTATCAATTTCCGCTATCTTCTGTTTCAGGTCGGTTGAATCATCCGTGCAGGCGGTGACTGACGTAACGACAATAAGAATCAAAAATAACAGTAAGTTATTGCTCGGCCTCATAGGAACCTCCATGAGCCATATCATGATAGCTCATATTATCAAATCATTAAAATAAACGCAATGATATTTAATCTATACAATGTATTATATCAGTATTTATTCAGCTCGCTTGGGCCCACAATGCCCTCAAGTCACGATTTTATGCTAAGATTGCAGCCTGACAGAGTATTTCAGGCCATGCAAAAGCATCAGACTAATTCCTTGACACAGCCCGTCCTTATAAGATATATTCCACGCTAAACAGGATGATTTCACGTATTTCAACGGCGCTTGCACAGAGGTAGGGATTGAAGCCGAATCACCACAAGCTAACGGCAACGCTTCCATTGTTTCTCTTCGCGCTGTCTTGCCTTTTTTTATGCTCACCCTCCGACGTCGCAGCTCAAGGCCTCGATAGGTGGCTTGGCCCTACATCTTGGTGGGACTGGTCGGATTACAGGTTCATAGCAAAATACAGGGTCTTTTTTCCAAAGCTGTTGTCCGGAACGGTTTCAAGGAACGTTGCGGGGGTTAAGGTCGAGCACGATTTGTTGTCTACTTCAGATTACAACTTTGAGGCATCTCCTCAACCTTTTATCGAGGGCTGGTTCCAACTTCAGGTCGATAGGCTTGGGTTGCGTTTCATTGTTGAAGAAGACAGATTGTTTAAAGGCCTTCATCTGTCCAGAAACGGTTCAATGGAACTCTCACAGATTGACATCAGTAGCAGCCGAGTGGGGCTTGACCTTGATATAATCAGGTATCCTCAGTTTAGAGCCGGAATCAATTTTGATTATCATATTAACGGTGTTACTTTCCAAGATTTTATGTACGTAGCAAACGAAACATCATTTTCGGGTAGCAGAAGAATGAACTCCGGCGAACCCATGACAATTGGATTGCAGGCCACAGCTATTCCGGGGCGAATTAAGGAAGCGCCGATTATTATGAATGCCAGGATTCGGTTTGGCATGCCATTTATGAAAGAGGTATTCGGTTACACTTATACCACAAACCTGACTGACTGGGAGGTGTCAGCGGGACTCAGGCCGTCAGTATGGGAGTCCAGCGCATACAAGTTCGCCACATTTTCTCTTGGCGTGGAGGGTGGTTACAGAAGCACGTCCGTGGACGCCGAATTCTCGAATTCCACCAGTGTCAGATACAAATTTGGCGGCGCCTTCATACAGGTTGGTCTTTACTATTAGAATAGAGGCTACGCTCTTTCCTCCATACCCTTTTCTCCACTCATTACAGGCATAATATTTTTTGATCAGAGGTCTTTCAGGGGACATTCATCGCATTTTGGAGTCTTGCGGCAGAACCTGTTTCCCACGGCTACTAATTGTGCGTGAAAATCGTTGAAAAGGCTCGTATCAGCTTGCAGGTTGTCATGAAACAAGGCCTGCGCCTCATCATAATCCGCCTTTTCATGAAGTATGTTGTGACGCATCAACACCCTTCTTGTGTACACATCAATCACAAAGACAGGCATTCCAGCCGCGTAGAGAATCATGCTGTCCGCGGTTTCCTTTCCTATTCCGTTTACAGAAAGCAGTTCCTGCCTGAGCATTTTGGCATTATCGATGTGAGCCGTTCCGCTTCCATGTATGTCATGAGTTGAACAGTGGGTTCTGACTGATCCCTCTCGGCGGTTGGCAATCAATTTAATGGGTTGGAGGCTGAACATATTTTCAAGACTGCCGCCATATTTTTCTTCGAGCAGGTTAATAAAGTTTTTCAGGCGACGAGCCTTGACATTGAAATAGCCGGCAGGTTTTATCATTTGCGCCAGCTCATCGTGATTCATGCGATAAATGGCCTTGCATTCCAGGGCGTTATGAATCCTGAGGTTCTCAATGGCCTTGACCACATTGTTCCATGACGTGTTCTGGGTCAATATTGCTCCGACACATACCTCAAACGGCGTATCAGCCGGCCACCAACCACGAGGCCCGAAATATTCACGAAGCTTTTGATAAATCGTTGACAGGATTGAGGGATCGTTCAGGTCCTTCATAATTCTTCACTCATTTCCATTAATTGTTTGCTTATTGTTGTTGTAGAGCATGTAGACTCTTACCCGACCTTCTGATATTAGTATTACGCCTTTCTTTTTGGAGCGCAAAATTGTTTGATCTTCAGATATTTGTATTGACCTTGTTCCCGTTACTATCCGGCATAGCCCCGATTTCGACTCCCATGGCGGATCCCCCTGCGCTAATAGGCTTGCATGAGAGCGTTGAAAGGGATTTCATGATAGGAGAGTGGCGGTATGCGGATCAATTTGAACGTTGGGGCGTTACTGACAAGGAGAAATCCCGGGTCTCCAACGTCCGATCCGACGCTGTGATGATCCTGAACCCCGATGGAACAATCAGGATGAAAAACCTCTTCAGGCCATCAGAGGGCTCATGGGAAATTACCGAACGTGGATTGGTAATTTATGACCCCAAAAAGCCTGAGAGGGGTAGTCAAATAATCCCCGTAAAGAAAAGAGACGAAAACCGGATCTGGCTGTTGCTGCCCTTTACAGGTGGCTCAACCGGAGTTGGAATGAAGCGACATAATAAGGAAACCGGTAAGGATTGATACCCTGACACAAGGACGCCCGATTGTAGGAGCCCCCAAAGAGATTCAAATTTTGTCCCGTGAAGTGATCCTGCTGCGCACGGCTTTCAGTCGCCTGTCCTTTTCGATGATCCTGTTGATAATATCCCTGAAAGACTCGTCTTTGAGCGGTTCCAGAATTTGATGGACCGCCCTTAGATGTTTCTCGTCAGGTGGATTTATTTCAGGTTCAACACTTGCAACAACCTGCCTGGATTCTGCCCACGACCTTTGACTGAATCTGATGTCCCTGAACTTCGCAGCGCCTGAATCCAGCGACCTGTTGACTCTTTCGAGCAGGTTCGGTTTCATGGCGGAAAGTTCACTCATCCAGACGGCTGAGTCCACCATCACGAAAAGGGTATCACCCGATATTCGTTCAATTTTAGCGTGCTTTGCTATTACAGCGTCCACAAGATAGGGCCACCGATGAATGACTGACTGCCTGGAAACGGCCTTCTTCAGACCCAGATTCTCGAGGACGGAGTTTAGAGCCTGTGAAAGTGGTTTGAGTTCCGTCTTGTTGCGAGCATTCATGATATTAATACGCTGATGGCGTCAATTTTGGGCGCAATCGGATTGATCACCCTGGATTTTTTCAATAGCATGGATTATGGCGGGCAGCACGGCTTCCAGATTTTCGACAGCCCCTCTTGGACTCCCTGGAAGGTTTATGATGAGAGTGTTTCCCCTAACCCCGGCGATAGCCCTGCTTAGCATGGCGTTAGGCGTCTTTGTGAGGCTGGCGGCTCTCATGACCTCACCCATGCCAGGAATAATTCTGGTAATTACATCCATTGTGGCTTCGGGCGTAACATCGCGGGGGGACACACCTGTCCCCCCGGTGGTCAAAATGAGGTCAAGCTTTTCGTGATCCGTCCATTCCATTAGAACCCTCGAAATCTCCGACTTTTCATCAGGGACGACGAAGACTTTGCCCACACGCAGTCCTGCATCGGCAAGCCTATTCTCCAGAGCCGGCCCTGATGAGTCAGGTCGTGTTCCTTTGGATGAACGGTCACTAACAGTGAGAATTCCCACAAGCGGCATGAGGAATAAACCTCGGCTCCTGATCTTCTTCGCTGGATGACGGTAATCCCCGGTGGAAATCCCGAACCTGCATGTCCTGAGCTTCCAGTTCCTGTCTCAGGAAACCAGCGGCTTTCCACGGGTCAACTTTAGTTCCACAAGTAAAAATGTCAATAGCCGCGTATCCGTACTCGGGCCATGTGTGAATGGTTAAATGAGATTCAGCGATAACTACGACACCAGAGACCCCCTGTGGGTTAAAGTCCTGGAATGCGGTCTTTAGCACAGTGGCGCCGGCGACTTCAGCGCCATGAGCCATTATTTTCTCCAGGTAGTCCATGTTATCCAACTTTTGCGCATTGCATGAGCAGAGCTCGATCAAGAGATGAATTCCTAAAGCCTTCATCGTCATCCCCCGTACCGAGTGGGCAAATCGCCGCTCGTATATAAAACTAGGGTAAAACAGAAACAACTCCCGTAAGCTAGCTGGAAACCTCCAGCTATTATCGGGCGCCTACTACTTCAGTTCCCGGCTGTTAAGGTGAATCCAGTCAGGATTTCCCCGGCTGCCGAAAGCCGAAACCCGAGAGAATGTTATTCTCTCAAACCGAGCAGTATCAAGGTTTCAACCTTGAGAGGAGGAAACAGAAAGTTTCCCCACTCAGGCCAACCCCTCCATGAAAAGAATTTATCGATGCTGATGCAAAAGGACAGGACGCGGAGCAAAAACCGGTGGAGGATAACCTGTTTTCAACATTAATATTAGTCAGTCTTGAAGATAAAATCCGGCTCATCTCTACATCCTGATGGTATGCTAACAAAGATATCTTAAACCATATTTCTTGCCGTTTATATGTGTCACTTGTCAAGCAAAAAAGATTCATTACAATAAAAAAATTCGCGCAATTTTCTCCAACAAGACTAAAATATCCCCGTTCAGGACTGAACAGTTGATGGATCAGCCAGTTTCTGAAATTCACAGGACTCCACCGTGGCGCCGCAAACTCCGCAGTGTGTGCCCCTAAAACGTAATGGCGCCCTGCAATGACCGCAATACCTTTGGGAATCGTAGTCAATTTCCTTTACCGTGGCGCCGCAACGTCTGCAGAACGGCTCGCATTCAGGGGTGTATGCTGAGCAGTTGGGGCATACAATCACTGGACCGGCGTCCATAGGCGGATATGGATACGCGTTCCTCAATTTCTTGATCTGATTCCACGTAAACCATGCCATCAAGACAAGCAAAACGGCAAGAGTAAATCTGGCGTAACCGAACGAATGCGCCACAAGGAAATTGTATGTTCCATGAAAGCCTACCGACTGCAGGAAGCCTTTGGCGACAGAAGCAATTTCTCCGCTGCTGTTAAATCTTGCAACTCCCATTGAGTAGCCCCACATGGCGGAAAACATAAGGTGGGCCGGAGTGGCGTATAACAGTCTGAAATACCAGATCTCCTGTCCATACCGAACAAGGTATAGCGCGTTTTCTATTGACGCGAATCCAAGTCCCGCGGTCATGGCAAAGATCATTCCATCAGCGGGTGTTCGGAACTCGGGTCGCCTGTATATCGAAATCCAGACTGCCGCCAGCTTGAAAAACTCCTCGATTGGCGCAATAAGGCAGAAACTGGTTATTATTGATCCCAATACCGTATCGGGCTTTAGTTGAGCTCCAGTGAGGTCCTCCACAAGGTTTGCCGGAATAGTGCAAAACAAACCAGCCACGAATACCCTGGCGACATTGTCGAATGAACCTCCGCCAATTGGTCCTTTAACCAGGAAATAGACTAACCACGCAATTCCGGGGATCAGCCCTATTATGAGCAACGCGATTTCCAGTTGGATACCTCTTGTTTGACTTATTGAGCATGACCGTATATCACGGAACCTGAAGTTGTCCAACAGGTCTGATTTGACAAAGGAGCCTTCTGTTGAAATCTCAAGCTGTTATCCGATCAGAACATACTGGCGCCGGGGATGAAATGGTTCGCGTTGAGGACATATACAAGCATTATGTTGTTTCAAGGAGTTTTTTTCAGAGAAGAAATCTGATGGTACATGCGGTAGATGGCGTAAGTCTTTCCATTCTGGATGGAGAGACTCTGGGGCTTGTTGGCGAATCCGGATGCGGAAAATCAACATTGGGAAAACTGATATTGAGGTTGGAAAAGCCGAGCGGAGGGAGAATATTCTTTGAAGACGCCGACGTGGCGCAGCTATCCGGAGCGGACCTAAAAAGCGTCAGAAGAAAAATGCAGGTCATTTTTCAGGATCCATACTCTTCGTTAAATCCCCGCAGAACAGTTCGAAATTCCATCATGGAACCCCTGGTAATTCACGACATCGGAAGCAGGGCTCAGAGAAAGCAAAAAGTTTATGAACTTATTGAGGAGGTTGGCCTTAGGGCGGAGCATGCCGAAAGGTATCCACACGAATTCTCTGGAGGTCAGCGACAGCGTATAGGCATAGCCCGGGCGTTGGCCTTGAACCCTAAACTGATTATCGCTGACGAACCTGTATCGGCCCTCGATGTGTCAATCAGATCCCAGGTGCTCAACCTGATGAAGGACCTTCAGGAAAAATATGGACTTTCATACCTTTTCATTTCCCACGATCTGTCAGTCGTTGAATATATATCCGATCGAATAGCTGTAATGTACCTCGGCAAGATAGTCGAAATAGGCCCTAAGCGTCTGGTTTACAACACCCCGGCGCATCCATATACAGAGGCCCTCCTAAGTTCAGCTCCCGTCCCGGATCCGAACACAAGAAACCGAAGGATTATTTTGCGCGGCGACGTTCCGAGCCCTATGGCCCCTCCTCATGGCTGCCGCTTCCATACCCGGTGTCATGAACGTGTTGGATTGTGTTCTGAAACCGAACCCACCCTCAAAGAGACTGATCGAGGCAGACTGGTAGCATGTCATGTACGCTCGGCATGAAATCCGGGAACATGCCTATCCATGGTTTGGCGGAATGACAGCATAATTATGGTTCTTTTCGTGGAGGCGAAAACAAGGTTGCTTCATTTGCATTGAACAAAGTTTGCTCATCAGGCGCCGCTCCAAAACCTTGCAAAAAGTTCCGAAATGTGATGAACATTGGTTTGTCATAGCTGCTTTGACGCACACGATCCGAATTGCTGATTTACCGGTCCAAGAAAAATCCCAAATGCTAACTCTTCGAGAGATATTTGATTCGCTTAGCGCAACCAACTTCATTGATATCGGACTAATAGCGCTCTTGGTCTATTGTTTGGTATTTTGGTTTAAAGGCACGAGATCTTTACAGATTATCGGATCAATCATTGGCATTGGTGTCTTTTATTTTATAGCCACCAAGCTAGGGTTGATCCTCACATCCGTACTGTTTCAATACCTTTGGGCCGCAATAATTGTCGTATTGGTGATTGTCTTTCAGCCCGAAATTCGCCAGATGCTCGATCGTGCTTCTCCTTTCAGGCATTTAATGTCAAGCAAGGTCAATGATGTAAAAAAGAGTTTGATAGACGAGGTAGTGAATGCGGTAGTCGAACTTGCCAGGGAGAAAACCGGAGCGCTTATCGTTTTCCAGCGTGATGACAGACTGGATAACCTTGCTCTCAAAGGGAAGGATCTTGATTGCATAATTTCAGCCGAACTTGTTGAGGCGTTGTTTCAGAAGGATTCGCCGCTCCACGACGGAGCAATTCTGATCGATAAGGGCAGAATAGTAGCAGCGGGTTGCATACTTCCGCTTTCCAGGGATGAGGATTTGAGCAGGAGGTACGGGACCAGGCATAGGGCCGCCATAGGGATTACCGAAAGGTCAGACGCGGTATCCATCGTAGTGTCGGAAGAACGTGGTGAAGTTTCACTGGTATGCGCCGGCCAGATCATTTCTTTCAAGAAAAGGACCGAATTCGTTGCCGCTTTGGAGAAACTCCTGACCAATGGACAGATGGTTGAGGATTCTGATTCGTCGGACGGTTTTTTCAGTCTCATCGCTTCCAACTGGAGACTCAAGCTATTATCATTGATTACTTCCATTTTCCTGTGGTTTGTGATAGTTGGGCCTCAGAAGTCTGAGCTGGGCATATCGGTGCCGATCCAGTATACGAATTTGCCTTTGGCTGTGGAGATAATCGGTCAATGGATGGACAGGCTTGATGTGAGGGTGAGGGGATCGGCTTCAAGCCTGGACAATCTGAGTCCTGGCTCGGTAAGAGCGGTTGTTGATTTGAGTAAGGTTTTGCCGGGGTTAAATTTTTTCCGGATTTCCAGCGACAAGATACTTGTGCCTCCAGGAATAACAATAGCCCAAATCAGACCGTCTGATCTTCAGCTAAACATCGAAACGGCTTTGTTAAAGCAGGTTAAGGTGGTGCCGACCATAGTTGGGGCATTACCGGAAAA
>CAITZA010000027.1 GCA_903896745.1 uncultured Desulfomonile sp.
ACAATCAACCCCTGTTCACGATGGACAGCGTTAATAAGTTTTACAGGAATGTCAGGGATGTATTGGTTGATGTACGACCAGTTATATTTACCGGTTTGCTCATCGAGCAAATGAGAGGTGGCAAAATGGCATGACCTGTTCTTTATGGCCAGAAGACCGCCAAGACTACCGACATTACTGGACGAAACAAAAATGTTGTGAGGAATAAGCTCATCGGCGAGTATGTCGAGGGTGAGGTCATGGCTTCCAATGATGACCAGATTGCGTTCAATCGATTCGGGGCTTCTCAACAGTTCTACGGGTACAGTTGCGTCGCGGTCAATGCCTTCAACGTTAGACGGAATCCTGAGTATTCCGTCAGCTCTGGTGAGGGTAGTAATCGAGCCTGCGCCTCTAGGCAATGGCGCCGCTATAACCTTGTTCCCTACTTTGCCAAGCCTAACCCTGAAGAATTCCTCCCTTCCGAGTTTGGAGGGTATTTTTCTTGCTACGTTGGCCATGATTGAGGGTCTGGAAGAGGCCTTAACCCCTAACATTTCGGCAATCACAGGGAGTCCGAAAATCTCGAATGAAAGAACCGCTGAGACCGGGTAACCGGGATTTCCCAGCACGGGTTTGCCATTAACCACCCCCAATATAGTCGGCTTTCCCGGCATCATGGCCACACCATGAACCAGCACCTCTCCCAGAGAATTGATGGCCGCTGCCGAATAGTCTTCGCTGCCAGCGGATGAACCGGCGTTTAATACAACCATGTTGTAATCTGACTCGACGCCTTTCATGACAGCGTCTTTTATCGAAGAATAATCATCCACCACTATCGGGCTGCAGTCTGCGATAGCCCCGGCCTGCTCGGCTATGCCTTTGAGAACAACCGTGTTGAACTCTATTACCGAACCTTTCGGAGGATCTGAGACCGCTGCGTCATCAATTGATACGAGCTCTGATCCGGACGGTATGAATAGAATTCTCGGCTTGCGCACAACGTCTATTCGCGAGATTCCGGCTGAAAGAATTGCTCCAACTTCATAGGGTGTTATTTTGTGATGACTCGGGACAATCATTTCGGATGCTACAAAATCCTCACCAACCCTCCTGACATTCTCCCACGGAGTCAGCGCCTTTTCGATTTCAAATGTTTCATCGTCAATGAAGTTGACGTTTTCAATCATCACGACAGCATTGGTGTTGGGTGGGACGGGCCGACCGGTGTTTATGGACCATGCGTCACGACCAATATGTAACGCAATGGGGTTTTCAGGACCGGCGCCATAACTGCTGTCGGACATAAGCGCAAAACCGTCCATGGCCGCTGTGTGAAAATGTGGTGAAGACAGTCGAGCGAAAACCGGTCGAGACGTTATCCTGCCGATGGCGTCTTTGACCAGAACTGTCTCAGATCCTGGAAAGCTTCTCTTGTCGAGACGCCCCAAAAACAATTCCAAAGCCTCCTGGGGAGGCTTCATGTCCAAATAGATATTCCTTCTCAAATTCTTCTCCAGCCCAATTAGCGAATAGTATTACGTTTACCTTATCGCCTTTGTAGAGGCCCTCACAATCCAAAGGTATACGAACATATCCATGGCTGCGCGCCATGGAAGAAACCATCCCGGACTTTCCGAGCGTCGGGGTGGCAAGCCAGTTACCATCAGAGCCATGAAGCTTAACCCTGACGAAATCCACCCGACCTTCCTTCGATGAGATGTTGCGACTCAGAATAGCCTCAACCTTGGGTTTCATAAAAGGTAGCAAAGAGCTTTCACCCTCGAGTCGTCTGATGATCGGAACGACGAACTGGTCAAAACAGACCATGGCGGACACGGGATGACCGGGCAATCCAATGACGGGTTTGGTTCCGACACGTGCCATGATAAAAGGCTTCCCTGGAGAAACCGAAACTCCATGAATCATTATCTCGGAATCACTATGGGATTTTATGGCATCAATGACAAAATCCCTGCTACCCATTGAGCTCCCGCCCGAGATCATAACCATGTCCGATTTTGCGAGCCCATCAGCCAACAGTTTTTTTACCGATTTGAGAGAATCTGGAGTCAAACCCAGCCATAAAGGGGTGGCAAAAGCATCCCTTACAGCGGCTGAGACGGTGTGCCTGTTGATATCCCTTACACACCCGGGTGGCGGAATTTGATCGGCAGGAACTATCTCGTCACCCGAGCTTATGATTCCTACTACCGGTCTTTTCGTAACAGGAACTCCCGTCCTTCCCATGGCCGCCAGAATCCCTACATCAGCGGGCCTTAATCTCCTACCCGGGTCCAGCAACAACTCGCCTGACCTGAAATCCTCGCCTTTTCTGGCAATGTTGTCAAAAGGCGCCACAGCCTTCAGAATTTCTACCGAATCACTGTTGATCTCCTCGACATGTTCCAGCATTACGACCGCATCCGCATTGGACGGCAAAGCTCCGCCAGTCCATATTCGTACAGTCTCTCCGCTTTTCAGACTGTAATCGTGATCCCGGCCCATAGCAATTTCTCCGACCGTTTTGAATAAAGCGGGAGACGATTCAGTAGCCCCAAAGGTGTCTATCGATCGGACCGCAAAACCATCCATAGTGGAACGGTTGAATTCGGGCAAATCATGATCTGCCTTAACAGCCTTGGATAAAACCCTGCAAAAACTTTCATCCAGATCAACTATTTCACTGTCAAGAACTTTAAACTTTCTTATCAGGTTACGAACTTCATCGGGAGCAAGCGCATGAAGAAATGGTTTTAACATGAATCCGCCCTGGAAAAATAATGATTTTAAATCGGTTCTTGTAAAGTATAACAACCATTGAGACCTATGTCAAAAATGACCGCCCCTCCCCCCATAAATCCTGAGGTGGCAGCTTCAGATATCCGCCTCATTTTTTTGAAATCGGACTCCGATCTCATCCCGAAACAGTTTCTCCACGAATTCTTTTGTACACAATTCTGCTCGTTTCTGTTACTCTCATCATGAATATTCAACATACTTATCCCCACAGTACAAAGAAGATAGGTCCATGACAACAAACCTGGTCAGGAAAGTTCTGGTTTACCGTTGGTTCATATTCTGGATCATGGCGCTTGCTTATGTAGTGGTTTACTTTCACAGACTGTCGCCGGCGGTAGTCGCCCTGGATCTGCAAAAGGCTTTTGAGACGACCGGCGGATTCATGGGGTTGCTTGCGTCGGCCTATTTTTACCCCTATGCGCTGATGCAATTCCCTGCCGGTCTGTTGTCCGATTCACTCGG
>CAITZA010000028.1 GCA_903896745.1 uncultured Desulfomonile sp.
CGGTACAGGTTTTTGATCAGCAGCCCGCCCGCTGAGGCAATCGCTGCCAGGACTGCAATGAGAATGGATAGGATATAGGGGGTCTTTGTTTTCATCGTGGCTCCTTTGCCGGGCCCTCGGTTCGATTTGACGATGCCGATAAGCTATCTCTGAGATGGCGCGCCGCTTTCTTTGACGATCTCATCCAGGCTGGTGGCCGGGTAGCCCTGTTTTTCAAGCAACCTACAGGCCGCGAGCAGAATTTGCTCTCGTGTATTCGTCATTGGGTTGCCCCTGAAAGGCGATTGTGATTGATGGAACAATTATACCGACCATTCAACATACTGTACACTGAATTCTCAATTTGACAAAAGGAACGGAAGGGAAAGAACCAGGGGAAGGGTCAGCGGAGGGGAAAAGAATAGGAAGGGATCATAGCAAAGAAAGGCAAGAGGCAAGAAAAGGCTGAAAAGGAATAGGAAAGAGACTGCAAGGAGAAACGAGCCAGGCAGGAGAAAGGAACGAAGGGGAGAATAAGGAGAGGATCAACCGGAATCCAATTCCAGTCCGTGGAACATGAAATCCAAAACATCTTGCCAGGAGGCAAAGAGCATATAGCGTAAGAGGGCATCCAAATCGGTGAAGAAGGTACGGCGCGCGCCCAATTTGCGGCGAATGGCGAGATATTGCTCATCCACGAGAGCGAGGACGGTATGAAACAGGAAGGCTAATAGATTGAGGGAGAGCAAGAGTGAGGAGAGATGCTGAGAGCCATGCCCGAAGTTATGTTCCAGATGGTAGCCTTGGGTCTTGAGGACATTGTTGTTCTCGTTTTCGACCTTCCAACGGGTACGCCCATCGCGCACAATAGCTTCTACGGTGGTATCAACGATGGCAAAATCGGTGATCCAGGCATTCTTGTAGAGGATTTCGCCGTTGTCTTCCCGTGTGGTGGTCAGTTCGACCCAATTGACCGCTAAAGCAGGCTGTCCGGCCCGCAGAGGAACCTGATTAGTGTAGCGATAGGTATCGATTTCGGCATGCGTTCCCATCCAACGCCGGATGACTTTCGTTCCCAAGACCTGATTGCTCGCCAGAAAGCGCACCGTTGCATACAATTCCTGGTGCGACTCTTCTTTGCAGACCAGAATGAAGTGCAGATGGTACTTGTGCATCAAACGACAATTCGGTTCATGGCTGTACAAATCATCCCCCAACAGCGTCACGTGCCGTTTGGCATAGAATTCGCCATGCCTTTCGATCCAGCGTTTGATCGCCTGGTTCTCACAATCCTGTTTTTCGTGTCCATCTTGGGGAACAATAAACTCCGGTTCTAACGAGATCACGTTGCTATTCCCCGGTTGGGCAATCACCGGGGTCAAGACGCTGTGAAAAAAGCGCGTTTTCCCATCGGCTTGTTCCCGATGGTTGCATTGCGGGCAATGGACCTTCTTCGATGAGAAGTATTCGGTTCCATCCACCACGATCAACAACTGATTGGCAAACGAGCGATACTCTTCCAGAATCTCCGCTTGTTCTAACGCCACAAAAACGTACCGATAGATCCCGTTCGTTTCCCCTGGCTCGACCGCATCCAGCAAATTACGGATCTGGTTGTCACTCGGTAACTTATCCAACCCAAACAAGCTTTCCGCGTTACTTTGCCCTTTACGTAACGCCATGTCCCGTTGGTGTGCCAGAAACGAGGGCGTTTGGGTAAAGAACACCGCAAAGGCACTCATTGCCGCATCCCGTACCGCATACTGGCTGTTTTCCCCGGTGCGTTCATCCGTAAACTCGTTGCTTACCTGCCGTAACTCGTTGATCATTCGGTTGATCTTTAGATTTTCATACATCC
>CAITZA010000029.1 GCA_903896745.1 uncultured Desulfomonile sp.
ACCGGGCCTGCGCCCCGTGTCATTCCCGCGAAAGCGGGAATCCAGGATTTATGTATCCCCGATCGAGTCGGGAATGACAACACAGGCGCCATGCCCTGAAGAAATCAGAAATCGTTCAGGAGATAGCTATTTTTTTTGGGGATTATTTTCGGAAATGGCCTTAGAATGTTTTAAATTGCTTGTAGTAGTTCGACATCCAAGGCAATGAATAACTACGGTGTGATGACAGTTGTAGCCACTAGGGACAGCTAGATTTTATTGGTTTCATGATCGGGAATATATAGATGCAAAACAAAAAGGCAGAGAAAGACTTTTTCGACAGTTTTGTTGAAGACGGGGAATACGATGTTTTCGATGAAACTGGGACTATCCGCATTCTGGATGAACTGAGAAATTTGGCCGGAACTGGAAGCAGCAGCAGGCTCAGGATGTTGGACGTAGGATGTGGAACAGGGGCTTTTACCAGAAGGTTTGCGGACAAAAATGCCGATGTGTTCGGCGTGGATATTTCCCATAAGAGCACAGTTCTGGCTGGAAAGGTGGCCCCCGAATGCTCATTTTTTACCGGAGACGCCGAATGCCTACCTTTCGGTAACGGAGCCCTTGATATTGTTCTATTTAGTGGGGTTTTGCATCATTTGCCGTCAATGGAAGGCGCCTTGTCGGAGTGTAACAGGGTGCTGAAACCTGGAGGACGTTTTGTGGGTTTTGACCCGAATGGAAGAAACCCTGCCATGTGGTTGTACAGGAGCTCCAGTTCTCCGCTCGCAACCAGAAAAGGCTGGACAGAAAATGAGAGGCTGCTGGTTAAAGAGGAGATCCATACCGCCCTGATCCATGCCGGCTTCAGTGATGTCATCGTAAAAGGGATATCAGGCGTGAGTTACAGGTATATTGGTTCGAAACTGGCCATGAAAGCGCTTGGGATTTATAATGTTTTTGATAAAGCCCTTGACAGGATAGGCCTTGCCGACAGATACGGCTCATTTTTGATATCCTGTGGCCAAAAATAGTGAACAGCCTTCCGGATGTCCTGGCGCCGCCCATTCTTTGTTTCATAACCGATTCGGCGCATCATGGCTGACCAACTTCGCATTACCCACACGATTTTTTTGTTTCGGAAAGCCTCTCTCTTGGCTGGTTAAGTTTTAAGCGGCGACTTATCGCTTAATCAAGGTTTTCAGGCGCACAAACTAATACTCTTTTTGCATTTCTCTTTTTGGCTTGACCACTCCCCAAACTATTTCAGGATGATTCGCAGCTATCTGAAGCAATACTCTGGCTGGGCCTCTGGGCGTTCGACGCCTTTGTTCCCAGTTCTCTAACGTGCGGACACTGATCCCGAGCATAGTTGCAAAGTCGGCTTGTGTGGCCCCCAGCTTGGATCTGATCGACTTAACGTCGGGTTTTTCAACCACAAATCGCCGACCGGGCTCCATTTCTCCTCGCATTATGGCGCCAGCCTGTTGGACGCTTTCTAGAAGCTCATGGAACATTTTTTCCTTCATGGTAACTCCGTTTCCACAATTTTTCGTAAAGTCTTGAGTTGGCGTGAAGTCAGATCGTCTTGATCAGTCTTGGAGTACACGTAGATCATATAAATAAGGTCCAGATTTAAAACCCAGTAGTATATTACCCTTACTCCGCCTCTCTTGCCCTGTTTCTTAACAGCCCATCTTATCTTTCGAAGACCTCCCGCGTCTTGAATTATGGCTCCGTCATCAGGGTGTTCGGTCAGATGGGCCTGTAACTTACGGTAATGCTCGTCCGGGAGCAGGTTCAGGACCGCCTTGGTAAAAATAGGGGTTTCGATGAATTCCATAACATCCTGACTGAATTGTACGCCATTGGCGTGAAGCTGTCAACATCGTTAAAACAGCGTTAACAAAAATATCTCGATAGACTTGCGGCGCCGCCCATTCTTTGTTCCAGAACCGTAATGGCATCATGTCCTATAGCGCGGAGTTCATCCGTTTCCAGAGATGAGTTTCCTGTCGTCTGCAATGACATGGAACACACTCCTGATAGACGATCTGTAATCTCTTTTCTGTCTCTATGGGCTTAGGGGTTATTTACGGATAATTTCCCGATAGATGTCTCAACAGACTCCAGCCAAACCCGCTCCAACCAGCCCGTAAGGGCTCCGCCCTGTGGCCGCATTCATCCCTTGCCCAATGGTTAATCCTGGCGGCAATTTCTGACGTCAAAACTATCCGTATTTTCTAGCGCTATTTCTTGACATTAACTCAAGTTGATAGCATTCTTAATCATACGTATTGGTCAGGATTTTCGTATTTGGCCCATTTCAAATGAAACAATTTCACAATTAATAAAAGGAGAATTACAATGGCTGCCCCAATTGGAGCCACACCCATTCTTGAGGGTAAAGAAGCCACTGAGTGGTGGGAAAAGGTCGAAAAAGAACAGGATCAAAAACTTTCATTGGTTCCGACCCCGAAATTAGAGGATCTTAGGAGAGAAATTGTAGCCAGTGCCAACAAAAAAAAGAAGAAATAGTATCGACATTGATAATTGGCGGCTCGCCCCTTACATTATGGCAATTCGAAAATATCCTTTTGATTGTGGCGTAGAGGACCTAAACTCCTTTTTCGACAGTGACATTGAGAAATACGACAGGGAACTTATTGCAAAAACATTTATCTTGACTCCAGTTGGTGTTCGCCTTTCCCGTTTCAATCCTCCTCTTGCATTCATAAGTTTTTGCAATGACGCGATAAGAAGAGACGTTGTCATGAGTGAAATGGGCGGTACCAAGAGCCAATGGAAGAAAATTGTTTCTTTGATACCGCATAACAAACAATACAAGGCCCTTCCGGCTGTAAAAATCGCCAGGCTGGGAGTTCAGAAAAACGTTAACAGCCGGGGATTGGGAACCCAATTACTAAACATGACAAAACAGTTGTTCCTGACTGACAATAGAACGGGCTGCCGGTTCCTGACGGTTGATTCATATATTACCGAACAGGCTATTCATTTCTACGAGAAAAACTATTTCCAATTCTTCACTCAATCTGAAAAAGAGAGATGTTTTAAAAAACTCAAAGCCTCCCATCAGACCATCTCTGGTGAACCAGAAACTGTTGCGATGTATTATGACTTGCGCAGGACAATGACAGCCGCTTAGAGCCTTTTAGTAAAGAGCTTAATTAGCTACTGGGGGAAATCAGGCAGTGGAATCATTCGTATGCGATGTTCTTCAATTACTGAGAAATGACCAGTCCAATCATTACGAGTTCTAAAAGCTTTCACAGCGAGGTTGGCCACAAATCCGGGGGATCGTGGCGTTATACGAAAAAGGATCACCCCACATGATATCCGTAATCGTGATCTAAACGCCAACTCTCCAAAATCTTTGTCAAAAGTTACCACAATTCGATTCTCAGCTTCGGCATGAGCCAACACGTCTGTGTCGCTAGCTCCTGGGGTTGCTGTGCGAACCATACGACATCATGCCCATCTTTTCGGAGCGCTTCGACAGCTTCTCCAGGAAAATTTTCGTTTGCCAGAAGCTTCACGTCCTTAGGTCCAGTGGATAAACCTTCTCTGCCTGTAACACCGAACGGGCATAGCCCAAACAAGCCAGAATATCTTCCGTGGTCAATCCGGGATAATTTCTTAGAATATCCTCATGAGACCACCCATTGGCCAGCAGGCCGATGATGAACTCCACAGCGATTCTGGACCCCTTTATAATCGGCTTTCCTGCAAGCGTTCCGGCATCGATAGTTATTCGGTCCTCAGAATTCATGGATTCCTCCTTCCCAAATTGATCAAAAGAAAAAGCCGATAACCCTCAAAGAGTTTCCAAAGATTTTCCAATTTCTGTCCGGGCAATAACACGTCTACCTTACATTAATATAGTTTCCGTTTCCATAAATGAGTTTCCTGTCGTCTGCAATGACATGGAACACACTCCTGATAGACGATCTGTAATCTTCTTTCTGTCCAGCCTCTTGCAAAAGCATTTTTTAGAAGGTTCAATTTTTTCACAATATCTTGGCCTTAT
>CAITZA010000030.1 GCA_903896745.1 uncultured Desulfomonile sp.
CAGGATTCCGGGTGGGACAAAAACGAACGGTTGAAGAAGGTTGAAGAGGTTATCCAGCAGGAAGAGGGTATAACCCGCGATCCGAACTATGTCTGGACGCTTATAATTACGGTCATAGCAGTTGCAAACTCACTTTTTGCCATGTATGTGGCCGTGGGAACAATGACCACCCAGATTCTGAGAGGAATTCACGTGGCCGTGGCGCTGACCCTGATCTTCCTCCATTATCCGGCCTCAAAAAGGCATAAGACCAATGTTAGCGTTCTTGACATCGTGTTGATTGTTCTTTCGCTGTCATGCATCGGCTACATGCTCGTGGATTTTGAGGAATTTATCTATAGGGCTGTTACACCAGACACATGGGACCTGATTCTAGGGGTTACATTAATAGTCCTGATCCTGGAGGCGACGCGAAGAACAACCGGTTTGATAATGCCCATAACCGTCGTTCTCTTTCTGGTTTACGCCTATATAGGGCCCATGCTGCCGTCGCCGTGGACACACCGCGGTTATGACCTGGAACGTATCATTGGTCACATGTATATGACTCTTGAAGGAATATTTGGCATACCCATTGATGTTTCATCCACCTTCATCATCATGTTTACCATATTTGGGGCCTTTCTCAGGGTGTCAGGAGCTGGCGAGTTTTATGTCAATTTTGCATTCACGGCGATGGGGAGGAAACCAACCGGAGCTGGGCGAACAGTGGTTCTTTCGTCCTTTTTCCTGGCGGGGGGGTCTGGTAGTGGAGTTGCTGACACTGTGACGGTTGGGTCTGTAGCATATCCTATGCTTAAGAAGGCCGGCTATGACAAGGAAAATGCTGGGGGGCTTCTGGCGGCTGGAGGATTGGGGGCTGTGCTTACGCCTCCTGTAATGGGCGCCGCTGCATTTCTCATCGCTGAATTCCTTCGAATCACTTACCTAGATGTTATAACGATGGCGGTCATCCCGGCGAGTCTTTATTATTGGAGCCTTTTACTGATGGTCGAGTTTGACTCCCGAAAGTTTGGTATGACGCTCGTCGAGGCTGAAAACACCCAAAGTCTGAAGAGCCTCACCCTTGCCTACGGCTATTTGTTCTTTCCGGTGCTGACTATAGTAGCGTTTCTCGTTTCCGGATATACCCCTCAAATGGCCGTTTTCTTTGCTGTCGCTGTTTGCATAACCTGCTGTTTTATAAGAAGGGAAACATGGTTCACTCCGAGGAAGCTCGTAGAAGCCTTAAAGGGCGGAACCATTGCGGTGCTGAATGTAGCGGCTGTTTGCGCCTGCGCCGGCATTATAGTCGGAGTTGTTAGTCTTACCGGACTTGGACTAAAGCTCTCCACCATCATCATCACTTACGCAGGCCATAACCTTCTGCTTACAACGATATATACAGCTGTGCTGTTATGGATTATCGGCCTGGCGGTTCCGATTACGGCAACCTATATCATAGCTGCAGTAATAGCCGCCCCAGCGCTCACCAAACTGGGTGTGCCCGATTTTGCCGCTCACATGTTCATATTCTATTATGCGGTGCTTTCTGAAGTTTCTCCTCCAACAGCCCTATCACCTTTTGCCGCTGCCGCGTTAACCGGTGGTGACCCATACAAAACCACCATGATGGCGTGGAAATACACAACGGTTGCCTTCGTCATCCCGTTCATGTTTATCCTCGATCCATCTGGACATGCCTTGTTACTCAGGGGAGAAGGATTCCTGCAGACCCTTTGGGTTATAGCGACATCTTTTCTTGGCGTATTTGCTTTTGCCTCCGCGGCTTCCGGCTGGCTTATGAGAAAATCAAAATGGTTTGAAAGGGCATTGCTTGTCGTGGCAGGATTATTCCTCGTGTATCCGACAGTATCGACAGATTTTGTGGGCATGGGAATACTTGTCGTCGCGGCATTGCTCCAGTACATGAGTATCAGGAAATCAACGTCTGCCATTGATGTGAACAAACTGGAATAGTTGATTCTGGCGACGACATCCGTTTATCTCAAAGGCTTTTCATGTAACCGAACTGCTTCGCTTGAGTCTGCGGGTTGAATTCTACCCTGAAACATTTGCAGTTAATTGGTGTTAAGAACCAAGGTTGTCCGAACGTTTCGTTTTACGGCATTGTGATATGCTGAGAAATAAAGAAAGGTCATCAGCGGAAAGGCTTGACCATGAATGACGTGATAGAGCAGAGCAGGAAATTTTTTGATTCGGGTTATTACTGCGCAGAAAGCGTTATTCGTTCTATTGCAGGACACTATGGTGCGGATCCCGACCTCCTGACCAAGGTAGCAACCGGGTTTTGCGCCGGCGTGTCCAGAAGTTCCGGGATGTGTGGCGCTGTTAGCGGCGCAATAATGGCCATTGGTTTGATCAAGGGACGTACATCACCTGAACAGCCTGTATATCCTGTTTACATACTTGTTCAACGGCTACTTGATTCATTTAGAAAGGAATTTGGTTCCATCAACTGTGGTCGTCTGGTTGGTTGTGACCTGAACACCCCTGAAGGCCAAACCTGGTTCAAGGAAAATGACTTACGGTCACGTTGCAGTAATTTCACGGGACAAGCCACAAGAATGGCTCTGGAGATCATTAGGAGCGCTGATTAGACCGAGATTTCATTTAAGATCTGGTTCCCTTTCAACCTTGCAACAAACGAGAGATCAGGCTCGTCATCTACCACTAATACAGACTCATCAAGTTTGCCTGCGCTCTCTTCCAATCCAATATTCACACCTTCGGTTTGTTGAAGCTTCCCGGAAAA
>CAITZA010000031.1 GCA_903896745.1 uncultured Desulfomonile sp.
ACGCTTCCTGCGTCTGCCGGATTTCCAGAAAATCTTGGCATATACCGTTCCGTAAAGAACAAGGCTCTGGAGAATTTCATAGAGCCTTGCATGGATCTGTCCACGGTTGAGGCGACCTATAAGTAACTCCTGCAATTTGAACGAAGTGGGAAAGGTATTGTCGTCGCCCGAGGGGGGCGCCATGTCAGGGGCCTCCGGTATAACGGTGAGCCATTCAGGGCCGTTGAATACCGCCTGATACGCCCGATCCGCCCAACTATCAACGATGTAGGAAGGCGAGACTATGATATCGGACTGCCAACCCGACGAGGGGTCTTCGGCTTTGAGTTCGGTATCTGCTGAGCCTTGCCGCTCCTGACTCCAGGTTCTTAAATCAAGCCGGTTGTGGTAGAGGTCTTCAAGCAGTTTCCAGCCTGAAGTCCTGTTTGCTGAAAAATCCCGACTGGCCCGTAACCAAGAGCCCAGAAAACTGAAAACGTCGTCAAGCTCCCGCTCTGTCGGTTGAGGCTCGTCTGCGGCGGCGCCGGACTCGGCCTGGCCGGTTTTTACGAAGGGATCATCCTGAATTTCCTGAGGCCGAAATTTGTGATACATTTTGTCTCCAACCGGATGAGCGATCTTTTCGGAATGCTGAGAGGCCCTTGGGAACGATCTCAGTAGTCCGGATGCGCGGGGTTCAGCCATAGCTGCTCGGGGCTGCTCAAACGCCGGATCACCCGCCGACGCGCCAGTTTCCACAGGTCGTCGTGCGAGATGTGTTTAGCGCTTTCAGGGTAGTCCTGATCCAGCGAGTTTTTGGAGTGAATGAGGCTTTGCAGTTCGTCGAGCGCGAGCAGTTGCATGCAAGCTTTCTGTTTGTCGCGAGAATAGTTGTGTTTAGTTTGTGGCATAATCATGACTCCCCCAAGAGTAACCGTTTAAGTTAACATTTGCCCTTGCAATTCAGACAAAAACAGTGACAAGACGTAACAAACCGGGATCGTTTAGCAATAATTACACTCTTTATTAACCATTATGATTAACTTCTTGAAAAAGGTCAACAGCTCGTTAGAAAACAGGCGCTCACCGGCCAGGACAGGGGGTTTGATGGAACGTTCGCGTCTGGATTTGATTTTTGGGCGGATCATGCGTCTTGGCCTGTTTGTGAAGCCGTTCGCCCGTCGGGTTCTGACTGGGGGGATAACGCCGATGCTGGCCGGATACAAGATTACGCACAGATGCAACCTGCAATGCGTTCATTGCCCGTATTGGAAGCGTAGCGGGTCAGAGCAGGATTTTCGTGGTGTGCGGGACACGCTGGCGAGGTTACGCGCGACGGGCGCGGTTATACTGATCCTAGAGGGTGGTGAGCCAATGCTCTGGCGGGACGGTTCATTCGGGATAGAGGATGTGATCGGGGAGGCTCACCGACATTTCCCGTGCGTATGTATGACGACAAACGGGTTGATACCGTTTGGTCATTTGGATTTGAGCCGTGTATGGGTTAGTCTTGACGGTCCGGAGGCGATACATGACCGGATCAGGGGGGATGGGGTTTATTCGAGGGTGATGGGGAACCTTTCGAGGGTTCCGGGTGGCAGGGGATTTGTGAGTTTGACCATAAGTTCGCTTAATTATGATCATGCGGGCGCTTTGATACGGAGTCTTGCGGGTATAGCCGAGGGGGTGACCGTTCAGTTCTATTATCCGTATAATGGCCTTCCTGATCCGATGTTTGTCGATATTGAGAGGCGCGCGAGGATTCTTGATGAGCTTGTGGGATTGAAGCTTGCCGGTTATCCTGTGGCCAATTCCGCGGCGAGTCTGCGAGAGCTTAAGAGGGTCAGCTGGACATGTTATGATGAATTGCTGGTAAACGCTGATCCTGACGGGACGATCGAGCTGGGTTGTTATCTGAAGAACCGTGGCCCTTCGGAATGTTCGAGGTGCGGCTTCACGGCTCACAACGAGATGTCGCTTGCATTCAGGGGCAATCTGGAATCGATAGTAGCGGGTCTGAGGATATTCTTTTAATCGGTAAAGGCGCTATAAATTGCAGTTATGGTTTTTTATCGCGTTGGGTTGCGCGTTCTTTGCAGCCGGTTGTGATGTCATTTCGAAGAAGATGATGCTTGATAATGACGAATGGATCACGGGCGGCGTGATGTTGACTCTGGCGTCGATCATGCTTTCGCCGATGTTCTTGTATATCGATTTCGGTGAGATAACGAGTGAGGGGGTATGGCTTGTGGCGTTGACGCTCCCGTTGGAGCTCCTCGGTTATTATCTTTTTCTGACGTCTATAAAAAGGTCGGCTCTTTCGTTAACCCTTCCCCTGTTGTCCTTCACGCCGGCGCTTACAATAGTTTCAGCTTCGTCGCTGCTTGATGAAACGATAGGTTCGATGGGGCTGGTTGGGGTTTTGCTTGTGACAGTGGGGGCGTACATATTGAATGTGGATCCGTCGAACTTCAGCGTTATGGGGCCTGTCAGGGCGGTGGTGTCGGATTCGGGGGCCAGAAGGATGCTTATGGTTGCGGTCATCTGGTCGATCACTTCTGCTTTGGGCAAGAGGGGGGTTATCATATTCGGGGCGCTTCAGTTTGGTTATTTGATAACGGCGCTGATTGGTATCATATTTCTGGTGGTGGGTTTTTTGCGCGTCCGGCTGATGTATGCGCCGTGGGTTTTGGATGGCAGGATCGCTGTGACTTTTGTGATTGCGGCCATAGTGATGTCGTTTCAGGAAGTGACGCATTTTCTGGCTGTAAGCATGGCGCCTGTGGCGTATATGATTTCGGTCAAGCGCGTCAGCATGGTGATAGGGGTCATATTCGGCTGGAGGTTTTTTGGGGAAGCAAATATACTTAACAGACTGGCTGGAGCGCTGATCATGCTGGCAGGAGTTTCCCTGCTGTCGGGCTTGCATGAGTAAGGGGGGGGGATGACGGGGTCGGGTGAGGTATAGCGGTGATACAAGAGAAGGGTGTTGACCAATTCCTGGGGCCAAGGGGCTCCCCCCCCTTGATCTCACCGGAAACAGGGGCTGAAAAGTCGCATGGGGAATTGATAGCAATTATAGGACTGGGCAATACCCATAACGACCGCATAAATACTTTTGCATTTTTGGCGCCAAGATGAGCAACGGCACAAATGAACATAAACCTTGTGTGTTATTGAGAGGTTACTGACACATACAACACTGCAAGAACCCTTCGATGTCGGGCATGGTCGATTCAGAATGCGCGCAATCCATACATCTGTTTTCATGCAACTAATAATAATAACTAGTTACCGAAAAGTATATGTCTTGTTTTCGCTCACCACTCATCAATATCTGTCTTGTTTTCGCTCATTGATTGTCCAGTCTTTAGGCAGCGATAGAGGGCGTCGCGGGAAATGCCAAGTAATGAGGCGGCCCTGGTTCTATTTCCCGAAGAGCGTCTAAGCGCCTCATTGCAGAGGCTGAGCTTGATATCGCGGATTAGGTCGTTGAGATCATGGCCGTCGGGGAATGTAATTTTGTGAGTCCACAGGTCTGAGCCTTCGATGAGTGGGGCTGGCAGGGAGAATGCGGGGCCGCGTGAGAGCATGAGGCCTCTTTCGACAACGTTTCTGAGTTCGCGCACGTTTCCCGGCCAGTCGTAGAGAGCCATGACGGAGAGGGTTTCGTGGTCTATTTCGGGTATTTCCTGCAACTGGATTTCCTGGGCCAGGGTATTGATCATCTCTCTGACGAGTATGGGTAGATCTTCGACACGTTCCCTGAGGGGTGGGATACGAATAGAGAAGACGTTGAGGCGGTAAAAGAGGGCTCTTTCGAAGCGTCCCTGGGCGACTTCGTCCTTCAGGTCCCTGTGTGTTGCGGCCATGAGCCTTGCGTTTACCTTGATACTTTTTTCTCCGCCTACTCTCATGAATGATCTGGTGTCGAGAAATGTCAGCAGTTTTGTCTGTAGCGCAAGTGATAGTTCGCCTATTTCGTTGAGTAGTAGGGTTCCTCCTTCAGCGAGTTCGAGCAGTCCTCGTTTCCGTCCTTTTGCGCCAGTGAATGCGCCCTGTTCGTGGCCGAAGAGTTCGGATTCAGCCAGTTCGTGCGGGAGGGCGGCGCAGTTAATCCCTAGAAAGGGACCTGATGAGCGTTTGGAATGTTCGTGAATCCATCTTGCTATGTGGTCTTTTCCGGAGCCGCTTTCGCCTTCGAGCAGGACTATGCTGTCGGTATCGGCGGCAAAAGCGGCTTTTTCCATGGTGGCTCTCATGACGTTTGAGGGGTAGTCCGGGGACTTGTCATCGATGAGGATATGGTTCTTTTTCTTGTCCGTGATATTCTGGACAAGTCCCAGCAAACCTGTAATCCGACCGTTTGAATCTTTTAGCGGGGCTCTGAATTCCTGGAAATACGTGGTGGATCCGTTGATCCAGTGGAGGGATTCATTTTCCACAGTTTCACCGGAGAGCGCCCTGAGGTCCAGTTGTCTGACTTGCTCGGCTGACTGGAGCGAGAAAATATCGTGGTCGGTTTTACCGATCATGTCATTTTTAGAGATTCCGAAGGTCCTGGCCATGGCGGAATTGACGTAGGTGTAACGTAAATCCATATCCTTGAAGAAGACGATCTCCGCTGAAGCCTGTGAGATGGCCATAAATCTGGTTTTAAAGGTTTCGAGGTCTTCTTCGAGTATTTTCTTTTCCATGTTTGTGGCGATGAGCCTGTCGTTGAGTATTTTTATTTCAGCGGCTCTGGAATAGAATTTCCGGTCATGTTCTTTTTTTTGTGTTTCAAGCTCGTTTTGGGCGTCTCTTCTTTCCTGGATATTTTCTATCATCCCCAGCGCGAGCATGGGTTTGTTCAGGTTGTCGAGTATGGCGCTTTGGGTGACTCTGGCCCAGACGGTCTTCTTTTTCCTGGACAGGAAACGCTTTTCATAGCTTGCAATGGGGATTTGATTGTTGAGGACATCTTCGAGGAGCTTGAGTTCATAGGAAATGTCTTCAGGATGCGTGACATCGAGTAGGGTCAATTCCATGAGTTCTTCACGCGAGTAATCCAGCATCTGGCAGAAGCGGTCATTAACCCTGGTGAACCGATAGTCGATGACGTCTGTGACGGCGACACCGATAGGTCCAAAACCGAAGAGTGTTTCAAAAAGTTTTTCTTTTTCGGGGAAGTCGGATTTTGGAGGATGGCTTGGAGGAAGCAGTCGTTCGAAGGCGGCGCCCATACCGAAGGATAGTATTTCCAGGAGGGCCTGGAGTTCATCTGTTAGCCGAATTGGTCTGGAATCGGCCATAATCAGTAGACCGGCCATACCCCCAGACGACTTGATCGGCGTAAGGCATAGGGCATTGAAACCTTCCAGGACACATTTAATCTTTGGGGTGTTGACACAGATGTCCTTACCGACCGGGTCAAGGTCGGATTCGCCGTTTGCGAGCAGGATCCCGTTTAGGGTTAGTGGAACCTTGAGACGCCTGGCATCTTGGGATATCACTGCGCCACAAAAACACCCCAGGCGCGGTTTGCCGTTTTCGTCGCAGGCCACATTTCCGGCAAGGTCCCTGCAGCAGACGAAGTTGTCTTCCTCGATGAACCTGTCTGAAAAACCGCGTGACACAAAGAACGGAAAATCATCTCCTAGCTTCAGTCGAATAGCGCAGGCCCCGATTCCAAAAAAATCCATAAGCTTGTCGAGTATCCGTCCATAGGCCTCGAGGCCGACTTCCCTGTTGTTGAGCAGTTCGATGAGGCTCCGGGTAAAACTGAACACTTCCGACGGGTTTTTGGCTGACGGACGATTTTCGATCTGACCGGGCTCGGTGGGATGACTGTTTTGCAATCGGGCGATACGGATTTCTTTGGGCATTTTGATTTCATTCTTTATATCAAGCGCAAACCGGAAAGACTGCTTGAGTTAGAAAGCCTGCGTATCGGGGGTATCTGCCGGCGCGCCGAGAAGTTCGCTCCAATCCCTCGAGAACCTGTAAACCTGCCCGAGTCCGTAGAGTGACACGGTCATGAACACGGTCTGGTCGGGATCCTTGATTTTTTGCGTGACAGGATCCTGTTCGCGTGTTTCGGAATATTTCAGTAGGACGCTCCAGCATTGTGGATGGTAATTGATACCTATACTTGTAAAATAAGCAAAGTTGAACTGATGTGAATACTGGTTTTCAAAAAAAAGGTCCAGCGCTGAGGTAACCTTGACCTGAACGTTGAGGTTGGTCTGTCTGTTGAGATCCTCATGACGGTCATCCTCTGCAAACTGGTGGAGGATTTGAAAAGTATCGCCTCTATGGTCCATGACTCCGAGGTTGAGGCTATAGCTTCGCGCCCTGTTCATAACCGGGTCGTATTCCGCCTGGGCCTTGAGGTCGAGTAGAGAATGCGGTTTGATTGAGAGTTCCGCCTGCATGTTTGTGAGATGCGACTTTGTGAGGTAGTTCTGCCCGAGAGTGTCCATCGGGGTTCTGGTGTTATTGAAATCGTATCCCTGGGAAATACTGAAGGTTGCAAAATCCATATAGTCATTTGCGCCTAGTCTTCCGGTCCAGGCCTGCCTGATTTCTGCGGTTATGAGGCTTATGTGATCCATGCGATCGGAGTCATCGAATACGGGATAGGTTTGAGAGCTTCTAAAGGGTCTGTAAGTCCAGACTACCCTTGGTCTTATGGTGTGTTTGATCCTCTGGAATCCGAGCAGTGAGCCTCCGTAGATTGAACTGAGGTCTGTGAAGACATCCGTATTGATCTGATAGAGGTCGGTTCTTATAGCGTTGACGGAGCTGATGCTTTTATTGCGTTCATAATAATCCGCGGCGTAGGCTTTTGCAAAATAGGTCATGGAGGGTTCGAATTTGAGATACGGACCGAGTGAAATGGGTAAAGCGAGCCTTGAGTCCCATTGCAGTCTTGATCCGAGCCATTCCTGATTCATTATGGGTGCGTGAAAATTGTCATAGATCAGGTTTGAGTTGACGTATAGCGGAGTATATGGGGCTTGTCTGGCAAACAGGGTTCCTGTGAGGATGGGGGCGTTCTGGACGGTGCGAGCGTTATCTGGCAGGTCCAGGTTGTCGAAATGGCGCGCCTCGGCCTGCAGCAGGAAATTGTCGGACTGTCTGTACAGGATGGCGTTTGATTCGAGGTACCTGACTCGTAGTCTTTTGTCAAACCGGCTTCCCCAGAATTCGAAATAATTTCTGTCCGAAACCCAGTTAGCATTGGCTTTAAGTCTCAATGCGGACAGGAATTCTTCATCATGACGCCATGTAACATAGAATCTGTGGCTTTTCGGATCTGATTCGGGCCCGTATTTCCAGTCATAGGTGTATTCTCCGTAGAAACGTCCTCTCAGGTTTTCGGAGGGGAAGTATCTGAATTCAAGGCCGACTTGGGCGGCCCTGTTAGTGCAAAGTCTCGGAGTGATGGTGGAGTCAATGCTTGGAGAAATATCCAGAAAAAGGGGCAATCTGAAATCAAACCCGCGCATGCTGCTATTGGCCATTTGTGGCATTAGGAAGCCGGACTGTCTTTGACGTTTGGCGGGGTACATCAGCCAAGGAAGGTAGAAAACAGGTATATCCCTGACGTAAAAGAAGCCATGTTTGAGGACGCCGTAACCTTCGAGTGTAACGTCGAGATCCTTTCCGGTAATTCGCCAGTCGGGCGTGGCGCCGTCACATGTTGTGAAGCTTCCTTCCTCAACGCGATAATTCGCGTCGCCTTTTTTTTCGAGCTTCTTTCCTTCGAGATAAACGTTGTGTCTTGAGAGGAGGAGTTTTCCGTTAAAGAGAACGCCGGTGGAAGCGTTCAGGTCGATGGATATTTTTTCGGCTTCTATTACATCCGCGCCTGACCTGACTATGACTCCTCCCATGGCGTTCAGCGCTCCGGTATTTGCCTCATAGACGATACTATCGGCTCTTAGCCTGGTTCCGCCCTGGCTAAGGCTGACGTTTCCGCGAGCGGTATATGTGTTGGTCTGATAGTTGAAAGAGAGGCGTTCGGCAGACATTTGGACAGGCAAGTCGGCAGGCAGTATAGCTGCGGATTTGGTGGGATTTCCGTTGGTCGTGGTGGACTGGGCGTAAGAGATTGTTAGCGGTGTCAGGATGAGCGCTACAATAAGCATGGCGCATGCGATGGTAAATGTCCCGGCGCCGCTTGGTCGGAGGCATGCTGTTTTATGAAAAATGCTCACTCGTCCTTGTGTCCACAAAGCTTTCTGATTGGACCGATCATGTAAAGGGAGCCTGCGGCCACAATCAGGTCATCCTCGTGCGCCATTTCCATCAGTTTTGCGAAGCCGTCTTCAATCGATGGGGCAAAACAGGAACTTACGCCGAGTTCTGTAAACAGTTCCGACATTTGCCCGGAATCGACGCTTCTGTCACTATGGGGGGCTACGCACATTACCATTTTGGCGACAGGAGCGATTATACCTGCGAGGTTCCCGTAATTCTTGTCTTTTAGGGCGCCAAACAGTAACAGGGGCTTCCTGTTGGGGTAGTTTCTCTTTATTGAGCTTTTTAGCAGCCGCATACCTTCGGGCGTATGAGCTCCGTCAATGATTACGTCCGGATTTCGACGCAGTAGTTCGAAGCGTCCGGGAAACCTCGTTTTCAGGACGGCCTCACGGATGACTTCATCAGATATGTTGAACCCTCTGTTTTTGAGTTCTTCGATGGTGGCGATGGCGAGGGATGCGTTCTTCATCTGATGAGCGCCTGGCATACCGAGATTCATGTTGCTTATTGACAGGGACTGAGAGGAGTAATCAAAAGAGGACAGACCGGTTCTCTTACCTTTAAAGTCCTTGCCAAAAAGTTTGAGAGGCGCTTGGAGCTCTTTTGCCTTTGCGGATATTACGCTGAACGGTATTTTTCTGGTGGCGCCTGTGATCACTGGGGTATTTTTTTTGATAATACCAGCTTTTTCACCGGCGACTGCCGCCAGGCCCTTTCCGAGGTAATCCTCATGCTCCAGGGATATGTCGGTAATGATTGAGACGAGGGGATTGATTGTATTGGTGGCGTCAAGCCGGCCACCCAGGCCGACTTCTATGATGGCTACATCGGGTTTGGCCTTGGCGATACAGTCAAAGGCCATCGCAGTGGTGAATTCGAAAAAGGTAGTCCGTTCGGGATCGTAAAATTCCTTGATTCTCTCAAACGCCTCAACGAGGGATTCTTTTGAGACCAATTCGCCGCCAATTCGTATGCGTTCCCTGAAATCGTTGAGATGCGGTGATGTATAAAGGGCGGTTTTGTATCCTGCAAGAGTGAGCATGTTGGTAATGAATGAGGCCGTTGATCCTTTACCATTGCTTCCCGCCACATGTATGGAGTCGAATTTTCCCTGCGGATTGTCGATCCTGTTCAGGATGTTCTGGATGTTGTCAAGACCGAGCAATATGCCAAAACGTTCCAGACCGTAGAGAAATTCGAGGGCTTGATCGTATTTTTTCTCGAGGTTGAGTTGATCGTTCATCCGGGACTCCGCGAAACAAACTCGTGTAGCTCACCAAATATCATAAGGCGCATGCTCCGTCAAGAACACCTGAAGTATAAATCTCTGTATTAACAAGTAATTACTTGGAAATTTAAAAATCAGAGGGCCTGTGACAATCTGGAAATCATGGCGTCCCAGTGAGAATCGCCTTTGTATATGACAAGCCGTCCATTTAGTCCGGTCAGTTCGGTGTTGGTTTTGTCCTGCTTCATATTGTAACGGTCAGCGAGTATTGCTGCGAGTTCGGACGGTTTTTTCATGTGAACGGTTCCGACTATTCTCATGGAGGGGTTGTTTTCGAGCAGCGCCGGCACGGTCCGGATGACATCCTTGTCGAACCAGCAATCGAAATAAACTATTTTGGACAGTTTTGTCCTGAATACTTCAGCGTATGGATCGTCAGCGGGCGCTTTTGTCAACCATGCCCCCACAGAATCGAGAACCCGCCCACCCCCTGAGAAACCGGCGAGGGTCAGCGTTGTATTTTCTTTCCCGATATTGGGGAAAGCTCTTTTTACACCCTTGAATATGCGGTTGACCGTTTTGAAGAGCAACTCCGGTCTTTCACCATCCCTGATGACAAAAGAACTCCATCTGTTTTTGCTCCTTGCCGAGTTGAAGACGTATGGGGTATCGACAAAGCCCACAAAAATAAATGGCTTTTCGGGTCTTTTTGAGGCCAGGCCTTCAAGTTCCTTTCGAAAATCGCGATAATAATCCTTGGAACCCATGCCGTGAAAGTAGAGTATGATTTCGACCTGATCGGTTTTTCTGAAGTCGTAGTTACCAACTAGCCAGACGTATCGATGTTCATCATCCCATGGATTTATACGCCAGCGCTGATAGGGTATTTCTCCGTTCAGGGCTGATTCGAGTGGTCGTTCTTCATCGAGCAGATTCACCGAGGCGTTCTGGGAGAGGACCGGAGATTGGGAGAGCAGGGAGCATGAGCACACCGGAAACACCACAAGCGCAAAACAAAACAGTCGCAGGGCAGCGCTGCGGATTTTGGAAGCCGTTTTGGGGCTGTTTTGGGACGGGCCATCGGTGTACGGAACCATAGGGTTGAAAATCCCTCCAGACTGGGATTTCCCTCCCCAAGCGATCTTATTTTATCAAGTAGTTAAGCTTGTTGTCAATCAAAGTAGTGTTCATGGTTGATATTTTACCGTCAACTCCGGAGACGTTAATGCACAGGCATTGGAAAGCGCTACTTTTTTATGACATTTCTTCCAGTTTTTATTTACTTGGTTCAGATCAGCCTGTACATTTGGTATAATATACTGGAGAATAAATCCTGCATGTAATGGGAAGGTGTTCGGACTTCTGGTTGGTTATCCAGGGAACAGAATGGTATATTAAAAAGCTATGAGCGCTAAAGACAATCTTGATTTATCGAATTACAACTTCCTTGATTTCATAGTGGATCAGCGCAAAATCCTGATGATCCTGATCGGTATCGTCAGTGTTGTTTTTGCCTACCATGCGTTTCAGCTCGAAACGGATCCTTCCTTAAAAACGGGTTTGGACAGGACATCGAACGCCTACAGGGAGTATGAAAAGTTTCTTGAAACCTTTGGTAGTGAGGAATTCGCGCTTATTGCGATTAAGACTCCCAAGGGGGTCCAGGATAGGCAGGCGCTGGATTTGCTCAATTCGCTGACAGTTCAGCTTGAGGGTTACGGTAACCTGACCGAAGTAATAAGTCTGTCGAACATGAAGCTTTTCAAGCAGAGTGGTGGGGTTTTCGGGTCTTTCCTTCTTCTGGACAGGGTTGACGGCAAGTTGCAGCCAATGGCGCCGGACATGCTGCTTAATTTACGGCAGGACCTGCCTCTGCTTGGGTTGTTGGTATCGAAAGATTTCATGACCTTCGGCATAGCGGTGAGAATGGACGAGGCCTATAAGTATGACTATTCGGCTTATGACAGGATAATTGACATAATAGAGAAAACTTTGGGGAAGTCTGGGTTTTCTGGTTTTGAATACCGTGTGATAGGGCCTGCGTTTGTACGAGAGGCGATTGTCCAATACAGCATACAGACGGGAGTGGTTTTTGGCGTTTTGTGTATGCTGATAGCCACGATTGTATCTATTTACGTGTTTAAAAGTTTCAAGGTGACTTTAGTCACGAATTTCATACTATCGATATGTGTATTGTGGGTCCTCGGGCTGATGGTAATTTTCCGGATACCGCTAAACTCGACGACAGCTTTGGCGTTTGGTCTGGTGCCTATTGCGACGCTTGAAATAGTGATTCACATGGTTGTGCGGTATCATCAGTTCCATGAAACGGTACAGGACAAGATCGGAGCGATCAAACTGGCGTTCCGATGGCTTGCACGACCGTGTTTCATGTGTGTGGCGACAACAGCGATAGGGTTTGGAACATTAATGATAAGTTCGACCCCAATGATTCGGCAGCTTGGTTTTATAATGTCTTTTGGGGTCCTTATTGCGTATTGTCTTGCGATGATCCTGACACCCGCATTCTTTTCGTATATGAAGGCGCTCAATCCCACTGAGGCCTCGTCCGGGCTTCTGGTGGACTGGCTGGACAGGATGCTGACGTGGCTTGGGGATTTCATTTCTCGCCATGCAAAACTCATAGTCATGTTTGGGGTGGGGCTAACGGTGTTCATGTTTACCGGAGCGTCGCGCATAGAAATTGACGCGCAGGTATTCAGAATGCTGAGCGAATCGACGAAGACGGTCCAGGACGTAAGATTTGTTGAAAAAAATCTTGTACCTGTGCATACCCTCGAACTGTTCGTTTCTGCCAAAAACGGTTCTTTCAAGGACCCGAACCTGTGGAAAAAGATAAATGATTTTGAGAGCAGGCTGAAACAAATATCGGAGGTATCTTCATCAGACTCTTTCCTGCATCTGCTTCATTACCTCAACGGGGTTGTTGGAGATGATCACGCCGGCAGGTCTAAAGATGATTTGTTCAAGGATCCAAAACTGATCCCGCAGTTGCTCTTCATGACGTCCATGGCGGAAGAGGGATCGAAGCTGAACCGGAGATACATATCCGAAAACTTCGATAAAACCAGAGTTGCGATTAGCATACTGAATTCGCCGGACGTGCCTATTGACGAAACCATGACACAAATTAGGGAAGCGGCGACCCAGACACTCGGCAATGATATGGATTTCGTGATCACAGGTGAGTTGGCGCTTGTTTCGGAACAAACCAACAACCTTATAAGCGACCAGTATGAATCAATGGTACTGGCTGCCATACTTATCATATCAATCATGATGATCCAGATGGAGTCAGTAGTTCTGGGGTTGATCTGCACTGTGCCGAATATACCGCCGGTCGCTGCGGTTTTTGGAATCATGGGATGGTGCGGCATACCGCTGGACATGGTGACGGTGTTTTCAGCTACCGTCGCTGTCGGTATGGCTGATGACAACACGATTCATTACATGACGCAACTCAAGAGAGAAATTGCATTCAACCCTGATAATGACATAGACACGAATGTATTCAGGGCTTACCGTTTTACTGCGCGACAGATGGTTTCCTGGTCTTTGGTGATAATATTCGGATTTCTGGCTTTACTGGTATCGCCTTTCAAGCCGGTAGTGTCGTTTGGAATACTTGGATGCGCTTCTATATGCATGGGCCTGTTCGGCGACCTTATCTTCCTGCCCTCACTCATTCTGAGTTCCAGGACTATCAGAAGAAACATTCATAGACTATGTAAAAAGGGAATTACTCAAGAGGAATTACCGGGCGGTCTTTCCTGACCCCTATTTTTAATGTGAGTGGAACTTTATGCTAACGGTTTACTCTTGAAGGAGTAGAACACTGGCCGGGGTTTCAGGGTGAAACCACTCGACGGCGAATTTCAGACAGTACAACAGGACATATCAAATCAGTTTAGTGGAGATTTTTATGCGAAAGACAAAAATTGTAGCAACGCTTGGGCCGGCTACCGAAACCGAAGAAAGGATCATGGGACTTATCGAGGCCGGCGCGGATGCGCTGCGTTTTAACTTCTCGCACGGTGATATTGAATGGCGCAAGCGGCTTTTTGAACGTGCGAAGAAGGTTGTCAGGGAAAGTGGCCGAACCGTGGCCTTCATACAGGACCTTCAGGGACCTAAGGTTCGAGTTGGGGGCATACCACCCCAAGGGGTTATGCTTGAAGCCGGCGAGAGGATCACGATTTCATCCGGGCAGTGTCAGAACCCTGTTGATACTATTCCAGTATGTTATGCGAACCTGGAGAGGGAAGTTCATTCCGGCGAAGTGATATTGATGGATGATGGCAAGTTACGCATCAAGGCGCTTTCGGTAGATGAATCGGGTGTAATGTGCGAGGTGTTGGAGGGTGGGTTGCTGCTTCCCAACAAGGGTGTAAATTTCCCACAAACGAATCTTTCGATACCGGGACTCACCCCCAAGGATATAGCGGATCTGGAAGTGGGCATGCAGTTCGGGTTCGACGCTGTGGCCCTGTCATTCGTATCAAGGGCGGAAGATGTTGAGCGCCTGAGACGAGAGATGCGACGGATCGGCGCCGTTAAACCGATAATAGCAAAACTCGAACGTGCGGCGTGTGTTAGTGAACTGGGAGAAATACTACGGGTATCGGATGCGGTGATGGTGGCGCGCGGAGACCTGGGGGTCGAGGTTGATATAAAGAGGGTTCCTGCGCTTCAAAAAGAGATCATCAAGGAGGCCAACAGACGTGGCATACCGGTCATAACTGCCACGCAGATGCTGGAATCCATGACGAACTCACTCCTGCCGACAAGGGCCGAGGCCGCAGACGTGGCTAACGCGGTATTTGACGGAACGGACGCGCTCATGCTGTCCGCTGAGACATCAATAGGGAAATATCCTGTCGAGGCTGTCAGGATGATGCGTGACATTGCGGTGGAAGCTGAATCATACGAGGATGAGAACTGTTGTGATTTGTGGACCAGGCTGGATCTCACCGGCCACAGCATAACCGAGGCTCTCTGCCATACAGCGGTTGTCGCTGCCCATGACATGATTCTAAGAACCATTATCGCCGTCACCGGCTCAGGACGAACGGCCCGCCAGATTGCAAGGTACCGACCGGGCGCTGACGTGTACGCATTCACTTTTGACGAAAGCACTCGTAATTTCATGGCCATCAGCCGTGGCATTCAACCACATCTGGCTGAATACGTGGATGACTTTAATAAACTTATGGATGCTGTTGATGATTACGTGATTAAAAACGGTATCGGCGCAAAGGGGGAATTGATCGCAATAGCTATGGGATGGCCCATAGGCATAGGCGAAACCACCAACATGATGACAATACATAGAATTGGTGAATATGACGAGTAGATGGCGCCGGAGCGGATTTAAGTTCCAGCAGTTGAATGTTTAGCGGTTATGCGGCAGGATCGGATAATACAGAATCCTGCCGCAAACAGTTATTTATGTACCCCGTCGATTTACCGTGCGCCCCAGTTGTATTTGGTGGCCGGTGGCTCGGGAATTCTGTTTTCTTGGGGTGATGGTTCCTGATAAAGCTCTTCATTGATCGGCTCTTTGCGCAATGCCGCCCCGGCAGGCGCTCCCCACAGGTACTTCTTGCCAGGCTCCTGAGAAACGCTACCGGACTTTTCTGGTTCCTTATTGCTGTAATCTACTGTCATCAAAGGCGCCTTCGGAAGCTCGGCAATGACAAAATTCGCCCGGATAAGTACTGTTTTGGCCATTATCCCGTCAGGAAACCTTGGGAACGGAGCGGCAGACCGAATGGCGCTGACAAGGGATTCGTCCATTTCCATGACTCCCGAACTCCTGGTAAGCTCTACGGACTTCAGGGAACCATCCCGGCCAATCTCGTAAGTAATCGCCACCCTCCCCTTTAAGGCGGAATCGGTCGTATAGCTCAACGGTGTTTTCCATACCCGCTGTATGGCGTCGCGGGTCAGCATGGCATATTCGTTCGCGGCCTTGCTTCTGGTCGATTTGTCAACCACAAGCGTATCTACTGGAAACGCAATAGTCTGGGCAAAAGCGGTTGAGCAGAAAATGGCGAGTATCAAAAGCAATGAACATAAATGGACTTTTTTCATGTTAGCCCCTCTTCCATTTGACAAGTATGGCAAAAATAATACGTCAAAATAAAATCATACTGATATAATATTAACTATAACATCAGTATTCATGACGACGCATTGGTATCAATTGAATTAGTTTACGTCAAGATAAAAAACAGTTTTCTGGTAACCAGTCCGTTACGTTTTCTGAATATGGCCGGAAAATTATATAAAAAGAGTTCACTGCGTCAGGCTTGGGGCGTTATGTTTCATTTCCGGGAAATGGCAGTCAGATTCTTTGGGAGGGGGGCCTGGAAGTCTATAGACGCTCAGTTGGCTTAACTGGGTCTACTGCTCCTATTTTTGTCGCGCCTACGCCTGGCGTATCCTGGACAAGAGTCGGACGGCGCCAGGCGTTGACTGATCTGGACGGGATGGTGAATTTATTCGTGTTTCCAATCCGGTTTACGTTTTTCAATAAATGCGTTAATGCCCTCATTTGCGTCGAGAGATTCCATGAGTTCCTTGAGGTAAAGCGCTTCCATGCGCGGCAAATCTTCCCTGACAGCCCTGAAGAAACGCATTCTGACGGCCTTGTTAGCTATTCTGAGACTGGATGCGCTTTTGGGGATGATATTGGCTGAAATCCAGCCGGAGGCCACATCCCAGGCGTCCTGTCCCTGATCGGCGAGCAGGTTGACCAGACCGGCCTGCTTGGCCTCAACGGCGGAAATTGAACGCCCGGTTAGGGCAAGATCATCCGCGAGAGCCTGACTCACCTTGAAAGGAAGCATGACTGAAGCGGGAGGAGGAAAAACTCCGAGGACGATTTCGGGTTGACCGAACATGGCAGTTTGATCAGCAACGATGAAGTTGCAGAAAAGCGCCAGTTCCATTCCGCCGCCGAGGCATTGGCCACGTACAATCGCCATTGTCGGTATGGCCAGGTCCACCAACTGATAGAACATACGATGGAAGAATTTCAGCATCATGGCGGCCTTGTCTTTGGTATGTTCAGGAACGCTTGCGCCGAAGGAGAAATGTTTGCCGGCGCCTTCAAATATTATGAGTTTCACCTGCTTTTTGGCCGAAAGCCTCGCGAGCGCGTCTGATATTTCGTCGAGCATCGTAGCTTCCAGCACATTGGCCTTGGGTGCGTTGAGTATAATTTTAAGAGCTTCCCCGCCGAAATGTTCTTCGGTTTTTATCAGCTTGTAATCCATTTTAACCACCTGTTTCAGAGCTTGTGGGAAAAGTTAAAAAAAATAGGCGCGGCAAGCCGCGCCCTAAAATTGAGCAGAAACTGAACAGGGCTGCTATTGCTGTGGCTTGCCCAGGACTTTCGCGTATGTCTCCGGAATAGCTGGGGCGCCCTCAGCTATGAGTTGTCTCCATTTAATGAAGTCGATAACATCGGTTCCTGTTATCTTCTTGGAGTTGAAGGCATTGAAGCCTAGATAGGCCTCATAGTTCATGTTTGCCATCAACCAGTGTCTATTGGCCAGTTTTGACTGATCCCAGAAAAATTTCTTTTTGGCTCTGATTCCATCAATTGCCTTGATGAGGCAACCAGGGAACAGGTTTGCAAACGTCCAGACGGCCTTGTTTACTTCCTTGTCCAGAAGTTCGAAGTCTGTCGGGAGTTCTTTCATCATCTCACGCGCTTCCTTTGCGGCCGCGCCGGTCTTGAACTCGCCATAAACTATCTCACCGTCAGCCACATAGGAATCAGTTATTACGAGAGGATTCCTGATGAACCTGTCACCCTGCTTGAGGACGGGAACAGACTTGGAGATGAGGTTTTTGGCCTTCATTTTGTAGGCGCTCCACATCTCACAGCTGATGCAGTTCCACATAGCGTCTTCCATTGAAAGGAACCATGGGAGGAAATCTGTTGAACCGCCGTCGGGGCTGGATCCATGACGTGCGCCGGCCTGTCCGAATATTGCGACGTCGCTTGATATCGCAAGGTCGCAAGCCATCCCGATTTCCTGTCCGCCAGCCACTCTCATTCCGTTAACGCGGCAGATAACGGGTTTCTTGCAATTAAGGATGGCGTCAACCATGCCATTGAACAGGTCCATATATTCGCCATATTCGTTTGGCCTCATGCTGTAATATTCGGCGTATTCCTTGGTATTTCCACCTGTACAGAACGCCTTGTCGCCAGTGCCTGTAAAAATGGCCGCAACCACTGAACGGTCTGCGCTAGCTGCTGCAAACCCTGCGATCACGCCTTTAACCATTTCGGTGGTATAGGAATTGTATTGCTTGGGATTGTTAAGTCTGATCCACGCTACGTAAAGTCCTGGGACTTCCTTGCCATCGGGGCTGGTCAAAGGTTTCTTTTCGTAAACGGTGCATGGAGCGTCAGTTCCCCAGTGTTCCGGGCCAATCAGGATATGATCCTTGGATCCATTGTCTCTAGGCAACCATTCAAGTGTCATTTCGTCCTCCTCGTACAAAATCGTGAAGAATAGAGAATTAGTCTTTTTGTTTTATTTGATGAAACCAACTATATAAAAATTGCCTAATATTACTATTTCACCGGTTCGAAAGCGTAAAAAACACGAGGGATCTGAACAACTTCGCGTCCCACTTCCTGAGGCACCGGATCAACGTCAAAGACGGCTAGTTTAACCTGATCACCGGATTTTAGTTCTCCAGCCGCGCAATTTATAATCCTGACGAAGAAAGTTCTTTTTCCCTGCAAATCGACCAATGCGTGGATCAGAGGTGGTTTTCCAAATCCTAACGGCACGCCTACGGATTCCTCTGTAACATCGATGACCGTCCCAACGGTTGGCCAGTCAATCCACTCTAGGGCAGAGCTATAACATTCCGGACACATTACTCGAGGCGGAAATGGCTCAGCCCCGCAATCCTTGCATTTGGTGGTGGTAAAACGGCCTTCTCTCAAGAACTCATAGAAAGGGGTCACCTGGTTAAACTCTTTGGACTGCTGTGGGAACAGGTCCATCGTAACCATATATTTTCCTTCTAGTATTGAAATACCTGGAGTGCTCATCTGACCTCCTTGCCATAAACCAGGACCGTATGGGCCGCTATAAAACCACTGAGGTTGTGGGTAAGCCCGAAGGTAGCGTTTGGAACCTGCTGTATGGCGTCACCACGTAGCTGTTTCATTACTTCTATGCCCTGACGAATACCGGTGCCACCGAAAGGATGTCCGCATCCAAGCAGGCCACCATCCGTATTTGTGGGAATTCTTCCACCAAAATCATTCTGGCCGTCGCCTACAAAGAAACCGCCTTCACCCTTTTTGCAGAATCCAAGGTCTTCCATCTCGATGATCTCGGAGATTGTGAAGCAGTCATGAGTCATGGCGACGTTGATTTCATCAACATTTACCCTGGATTTCATGTAGGCCTGGGCGCTCGCAATTTTTAAGGCCTCCCATGTAGTCCAGTCCGGCATGTTTGCCGACATGTTGTTTACTGAGGCCTGACCGGTCCCGAGAAGATAAACGAGGGGCTTGTCGGTCATTTCCCTGGCTTTTTCTTCTGTCGCAAGAACCAGGGCCGCTGCGCCGTCGGTAATCGGACAGCAATCATATAACGTGAGCGGAGGAACTATCATCCTGCCACTCATGACTTCTTCCATGGTGACTGGTGTCTGAAACTGGGCTTTCGGGTTTTTTGCCGCGTTTCTACGGTTTTTTACGGATATTACCCCGAGGTGCTCTTTCTTGGTTCCAAACTGTTTCATGTGCTGCTTGGCGACCATGGCGAAAGCAGGAGGCGGCAATCCAAGACCCTGACCTCCATCCCAGTCATGGTCTACACTCGCCAGCTCACTGTAAAATACTTCCCACTTCTGAGGAGTGTAAAGCTTTTCGCCACCGGCCACCATTACCACATCGGCCTGGCCGGACTTGATCAGGCCAAAAGCCAGAATGACCGCCGAACTGCCGCTTGCGCATAGAAGTTCAACCCGTGCGCATATATTTTTCGGCTTTATACCGGCATATTCAGCAACCAATGGCGCCAGGTGAGTCTGGTACGAAGTCCGCTCGGTATAAGCGGAAGCTACTAAAAGGCCGTCGATGTCCTTGGGGTTCATCAGGGGATTGTCATCATAGCAGGCTTTAGCCGCTTCCTGAAAGAAATCCCGCTGACTCCCGTCTCTGACCCCCCATTTGGACATGCCCCCGGCGACAACGCATACGTTACGATCCATGGACAATAACCTCCGGATGCAAAATCAGGTCGGTCTCTATTTTCATTAACTGATTGTTTATTGCCAAGTATTTTATGTCTTTTTGTCTAAACCTGAGTGACTCATTAACCATCTTGTGGCAACCCATTTCTCGGGTTAGTTTACTTTCTTTTTGGGTGGACACGCAACTAATTTGTGTAGTCTATAGTGAATTTTTGTCGGGTTGGTTTTTTAGGTCTACGCTCATTATACATCATAACATGTTGATAACAGTCAGTTGGCGCTCAACAAATGACCAACTAATATTGAAATTATTTTTCAGAGATATGAAATTAATGTTTGGCAATCGGTCCAGGATACGCGATGGCCCGTATTACATTTGAGAAAATGCAATTATGCCGATCCGGTTTAAACGTATGATCCTTTTTTTCTTAACATTTTGTTAGCAATGTGATTTAATAGAAGTTTACGAATTAGGGCGCCCGATTCGACTTATCGCCTGATTGAGAATTATTGATGGAGGAGATGAATGAAACTTTCCAGACGGGTGACCGACACTCCACCCTATCTGTTTCACCTGATTGATGAAAAACGAAAAGCTGCTCAAGCGAGGGGCATGGACGTGATATCGCTGGCAATCGGCGATCCGGATTTACCAACGCCTGGTTTTGTGCTTGATTTGATGGATGAGGAGATGCGTGATCCACGCAATCACCAGTATCCGAGTTACAAGGGCGAGCCGGATTTTTGCCGGAATGTAGCGGAGTGGTTTGGCCGACGTTTTGGGGCCACACTGGATCCTTCGTCTGAAATAATGGCGACTATTGGAGGCAAGGACGCGGTATCCCATCTTCCGTTCGTATTTCTTGATCCTGGGGACTACGGGCTTGTCACAGATCCTGGTTATCCTGTATATGAGGCGTCGATTGGTTTCACCGGCGGTAGCGTTATAAGGGTTCCGCTAATAGAAGAAAAGGGCTTCCTGCCCGATCTGGACGCTATCCCTGCACAAGCCGCAGACAAGGCCAGTATATTTTTTGTCAACTATCCGAACAATCCAACCGCTGCGGTGGCTAGTGAAGAATTTTTCGAGAAACTGATAGCGTTCGCCAGGAAACATAATCTGATCGTGTTGGCGGATAACGCGTATTCAGAGGTTTATTTTGAGCCGGAAGACAGGCCTATAAGTATAATGAACATAAAGGGCGCCAAAGAGCGTTCCATCGAGATGCATTCATTCTCCAAGACATTCAATATGACGGGATGGCGTGTAGGATTTGTGGTGGGTGGCAAGGAACTGATTCAGGCTTTCCTCACACTGAAGTCTAATTTCGATTCTGGCGTTTTTATGGCAATCCAGAGGGCCGCATCCAGGGCGTTGAATCACCCGGAGGCGGAAAAATTCAATCAGGAACGGACCGAAATATTCAGGGTCAGGCGGGCCATCATTGCGACAGCGCTAAACGACATTGGATTCAGGTATCAATTGCCCAGGGCAAGCTATTATTTCTGGGTTCATATTCCTGAGAATTACTCTTCATCAGTGGAATTTTGCGCTGATCTTCTGGAAAAGCAGGGTCTGGTAGTGACACCGGGCGTTGGTTACGGACCGAGCGGAGCGGACTTCTTCCGGATCTCCATGACGTCACCCAACTCGAGAATTGAAGATGGCATGAGGAGACTTCAGGAATTTATGAAATCCTGAAAGCCATAACTTTGATCAAATGGTTTTCTGGTTTTGTGAGTTCGGTTGATCTGGCATAAAAGGGTATAAGATGAAAGCGACGCTGGTATTATCTGACGGGACAACGTTTCGTGGCGAGTCATTAGGGGCTTGTGGCGAGAGAATCGGAGAGGTTGTATTCAATACGGCCATGACCGGTTATCAGGAGATACTCACTGACCCCTCATATCGCGGGCAGATTGTCACAATGACATATCCCCACATCGGCAATACGGGTGTCAATTTCGAGGATAACGAATCTATAAGACCGTTTCTGTCAGGATTCATAATCAGGGAGTACTGCGGCCACCCGAGTAACTGGCGCAAGAATGAAGATCTCGAGGATTTTCTTGTAACTAACGGAATAATAGGGATTCAGGGAATTGATACGCGAAGACTCACCCGCAACCTCCGTGAAACCGGCGCCAAGAAGGGTGTCATTTCGACTGAGGATCATGACAGGGAGAGTCTTTTAAGAAAAGTTTCGAGTTTTCCGGACATTGAAGGACTTGACCTTGTAAGCGAGGTCACCTGCCGATCACCATACGATTGGATGGAAGGCTTGTGGCGTTGGGAAGGCACGCCCGGGAATTCCGCTAATGTTTTCAAGGTCGCAGCGATAGATTGCGGGATAAAACAGAACATCCTCAGACTGCTGGTTGATATTGGGGCTACGGTCAGAGTATTTCCGGCGTTCTCGTCTTCTGACCAGATCATGGAATATGATCCTGACGGCATTTTTATATCCAATGGGCCAGGCGACCCCGAGTCCGTGCCATACGTTATCGATACAGTCAGATCGCTCATAGGCAGGAAACCTGTTTTTGGCATTTGCCTGGGGCACCAGATTCTCGGCCTGGCTCTTGGCGGAAAGACGTACAAGCTTAATTTTGGACATCACGGGGCGAATCATCCGGTTCGAAGGATTGACACCGGTCAGGTCGAGATCACGTCGCAGAACCATAACTTTGCCGTAGATCCTGACTCAGTAGCTTCGGAAGTTGAAATCACGCATGTAAATCTGAACGATCAGACGGTTGAGGGGATGGAACATAAGAAATATCCCGTTTTTTCAATCCAGTATCACCCGGAGGCCTCTCCTGGACCGCATGACTCGAGGTATTTGTTTGAAAGGTTCAGAAAGCTTGTTCAGGAATCATAGAACAGAAATCCGAGTCAGGGCATGAATTACCGGGATTCATGTTCTGGCATGTTATCCGAAGCGGTTTAAACCAGCCTGAACACTCCATTGAGTGGGTTATGAATCTTCTATTCCGAGTATGTTATATTTAGGGCGCTCACTCAGTTTATCGTGAATTTTGAAGACTGATCAACAGCCTTGAAGTATATGCTGAAAGTGGTTCCTTTGCCTGGTTGGCTCTCGCAGGTTATGTCGCCGCCCTGTTTGTCAATTATTCCTTTTACCACGGATAGCCCGAGTCCGGTTCCTCTGGCAGAGCCTCTTTGTTTTGTAGAAAAGAACGGCTCATAGATTCTCGAAAGCGTTTTCTGATCCATCCCCTTGCCAGTGTCTGATATGGTTAGCATCACATGCTTCCCCGGTTCAAGAGCAGTACTTGGTCTGCAGAAATCTTCGTTAAGAAAAACCTCGGTTGTCCTGATTCTAATGGTTCCGCCATCCGGCATTGCCTCAGAAGCGTTAATGGCAATATTCATGATAGACTGGTCAATCTGATTGGGGTCTGCATAAATGATGGCCGGTGAACCGGAGAGATCGAAAACCACGTCAACTTCATTCGGAAGTGTTCGAGACAGGAGAATTCCGAGGTCTGAAATTTGCCTGTTGAGATCAAACTCCACAGGAAAAGCAAGCGCCTGCTGCCCAAACACCAGGAGTTTCTTGACAAGATCGGCGCCACCCCTGGCAGTGTTGATGACGGTCTCAACTTCCTTGTGACCGGGATTCCCTGATCCGATATCTTCCGACAAAAGCTCCGAATATCCGATTATAGCCTGCAGCATGTTGTTAAAGTCGTGAGCAATACCACCGACCAAAGCGCCTATGGCCTCCATTTTCTGAGCTTGAAAAAGCTGGGTTTGAATTGCCTGTTTTTCCATTTCCGACCTTTTTTGATCGGTTATGTCCGATCCGCAACTTATGGTCCCCCTTATGTTTCCATCCTCGTCAATTACACGCGTGTTATGCCAGGCGATGGTGCGACGATCTCCGCTACTATTGATTATACTGCTCTCTACAAATTTTCCATATTCAGCGTCATGTTCAATTATGCTCGAAAACAGGGACCTCTGTTCAGCCCTATCACCCTGATCAACGAATTGTTCGAACCAGTTTTTGCCAACCACCTCGTCTGACGCATAGCCCAGAATCTGGCATCCTTTCCTGTTTATAAGATCTACATTACCGTGAGTATCCAGAGCAATCAGCATTACCTCTGCGACATCCAGATACGACTGCGCCTTGTTTTTCTCCTCGATCAGCAAATCCTCAAGAATCTGCCGCTCCCTGATTTCGTCCTCCAGCCTGAAATAGAGGCTGGACATCTCGAGAATCATTGAGGAGAATTTGGTAATATATTGACATCTTTCCGTGTCAACTTCTTCATCATGATCCACGACAAGGAAGCCTTGAGCAAATTCAATTCCTCTAATAGGAAACAGCATGGGTGATCTGAATCCTGCCAGAACTTCTCTGGTTTTGGCGTCAAAAGGCCCCCACCTAACTTTTTGGCGTCTGATGAGAAGACCAAGCTCATGAATAGAGGAAAAATCGAAACCCTTGCGATCACGCCTGGGAATCATGTTGCCGTTTTGAGCCATTTTGACTACGGTCTTCGGTTCAGTTACAATCCACACCGCATTATTTGTGACCCCGTCTATCTTGCTCACTTCTTCGGAGATAATTGCGGCCACAGCGTCAGATTTTCGATAGGATCCGGCCAACTTGTATGAAAAGTTCATAAGATCTACGAACTGGTAATAGAGCCTCTCATAGATGTCCGCAATGGAGGAGAGTTCTAGTTTACCGGATTCTTCATCACTTATATTCATTCGGTATTCCCTGTAGAGAAACCATACAACTGCAAAACAATGGATTGGGGAAATATGGCTTCATCAGTTTTCATATTCATGGAACAGGACTTGTTACTGACCCAGTTCTGGATACCAATCAAAGGATGTCATTTGTGGCTTCACGACTGAAACGGTTTTATTTTGGGGCTTGGATCAGCCACTTTTTGCGTTATGAGGCATGCCATGATTCGGGTGGCAATTTCGTTGATGGGCGCGACGCTATGGATAGCCCCGATCTCGATGGCCGCCCTGGGCATGCCGAAAATCACGGATGTCGCCTCATTCTGGGCTATGGTAAAGCCTCCCTGATCTCTGACTTCCTTAATGCCTCTTGCGCCATCGTCTCCCATGCCCGTCAGGATTACAGCGCAGGATTTATTTCCACAAGCCTTTGCCAATGACGAAAACATCACATCAGCGGAAGGTTTGTGCAGTGAGTTCGCTGGTTCGGTGCTTAGCACGGCCAGAATCTTGTTCTCCATTTTTTTTATTGTAACGTGACAACCTGCTGGCGCCAGTAAAGCCAGGCCGGGCCTCACCTCGTCCACTCCAGCGCATAGCCGGACATCCAGACTTGAAACGCTGTTCAGCTTGTTTGCCAACGTCTCGCTGAATCCTTCGGTGATATGCTGTACAATGACAACACCAGCGGGAAGGTCTGCCGGAAAACCGGCCAGGACTACCTGAAGCGCTGCGGGGCCACCTGTCGAGGCGGCTATTGCTACCACTTCCTTTCTCAACACATCGCGCGAATCTTCGGTCGCGGGATGACATGAAGAAATAGTTTCGCGAGAAGATAGTTCCTGAATTATTTGCCGGAACTTGTTTCCGGCCGAACTCAACGGAGGCATAATTATTGTTCTGCTATGGTATGCGGTTCTAACCTTATTTATGAGCTGGGATGAAATTTTTCCTATATCCAGGGAAACCTGTCCCGATGTTTTTGTAACATAATCAACAGCCCCAATCGACAGAGCTTCAATCGTTTGACGAGATCCCTCGTAAGTTTCGGAACTTACCATTATTACTCGAGCATTCGTGTCCCTGACAATTTCTCTCAATGCTGAGAGGCCATCCCTGACGGGCATTATCACGTCCATGGTAACCAC
>CAITZA010000032.1 GCA_903896745.1 uncultured Desulfomonile sp.
CAGAAACTTTGTCAACGGTTTTGATCCACCTCACGGAGAGTGGATTTCGGGGGTAGCCCCACACGCTGGATGGTACTTTTCCGGCAAGCCGGCCGCCCGCGTAGTGAAAACACTCGCCTCCCTAAAAAAACCTGACGTTACAGTGGTATTTGGTGGTCATTTATCAGCCAGACACCATGCGATGATCTATCTGGAAGAGGCATGGGAGACGCCGTTTGGCAATCTGGCTATGGATGCCCGCCTCGCCAGCGAGATAATGAAACAAACCAACGTCATCTCGGTTCCTGAGACTTTTGCCGACAATACGGTTGAAATTCAAGTTCCGTTTATCAAGTGGTTCTTCCCCAAGTCCATACTGATAGCGGCGCACACCCCAGCATCCATGGAAGCCGGCGAATTCGCATCCTCCTTGTGCAATATTCTGAGGCAAAAGGATTTGTCAGCGGTTTTCCTGGGATCAGCCGACATGACTCACTATGGTCCAAACTATGGGTTTACTCCGAAAGGTTCCGGCGAAGGCGCTGTCGATTGGGTAAAAAAAGTAAATGACCATTCGCTCTTGCAAAAAGCTCTGGCACTGGATACCCAGGGGGTGCTAGACGATGCCGCAAAACTGCAAAATACCTGTTCCCCCGGTCCAATCGTTTCAGCTATTACCTGTGCATCGTTTTATGGATCGAATGCCGGACATCTGATAGATTACTACACAAGCTATGACATCATGCCCGGTTCCAGTTTCGTAGGCTACGGAGCCATAGTCTACTAGATGTCATGCGTTGTCATCAATTACATCGTCTTGTCATCCCCGACTTGATCGGGGATCCATTTATTATGGATTCCTGTTTTCAGGTGAATGACAAATAAACCTTGCACTAAATTCCCGCTTATTTTTGAGACCGGCTATAAATAATATCAGTCTGATTTGCTGATTTGTTCAAGTACCTGCTGGAGTTCCTTCACGTCAATTGGTTTGGCGAGGTATCCGTCCATGCCCGCAGCCAGGCAACGTTCCCGATCCCCTTTCATCGCGTGAGCTGTCATAGCGAAAATCGGTATGTGATTTTTTGTGCCTTTTTCACGTTCACGGATTATTCTGGTCGCCTCAAAACCGTCCATGTACGGCATCTGTATGTCCATAAGCGCCAGATCAAATTTCCTGGAATCCAGCGCTGCGATCGCTTCTGTTCCATCACCGGCGACCGTGACCTTGTGTCCCATCTTCTGAAGTATTCGTGTAGCGAGTTTCTGATTGATGATATTGTCCTCCGCCAGGAGGATTCTCAACTGGTTGACGCTGGGGGCTAGCATGGGCTGTGTCTGCTGGCTGGCCTCAGCGCCTGTGCCGCAGGTATCACTGAACGGCGCCAGCATTGCCGTATGCAACTCCATAAGTCTCACGGGTTTTGTGAGGCAGTTGGCAATTCCGAGCGCTGTCCATTTTGACGCTGGAATACGATCGCCTGCAGAAGTCAGCAAAATGGTGACCAGTTTCTCGAAGCGAGGGTCTTTTCTTACTCTGGAAACAAATTCCAGACCATCCATTTCCGGCATCATGTAATCAACAAGCGCAACCGAAAACCCGTTTCCCGATTCATAAGCGCGATCAAGCTCCAACAAACCCTCAGCGCCACTGATTACCGACACTGGGTCCATCTTCCAGTTTCTTAGGGTCATCTCAAGTATTCTACGGTTTGTGTCGTTGTCATCTACTACCAGTACGCTAAAATCACTGGCCAGGGTAACGTTGACACTCGGCTCACATTGGGCGGACCGTCCAGATCCCGGACTGAAATTTGCTGTGAAATGAAAATTGCTCCCTTTGCCAGGCTCACTGTCAACCCAAACCCTGCCATTCATCATTGTGACAAGCCTGGAAACAATCGCAAGGCCAAGACCCGTTCCGCCATATTTTCTGGTAGTAGAAGAATCAGCCTGTTCAAAAGCTTCAAAAACCTTTCCAAGCTTGTCCGCCGGAATACCTATGCCGGTATCATGAACTATGAAATGCAATCTGACCTTGGTGTCGTCCGCAGACTCCGTAGATACACCGATGGTAACTTCCCCATTGCTAGTGAACTTCACTGCGTTTCCCAGCAAATTCAGAAGAATCTGTCTTAATCTCCCAGCGTCACCGCAGAGACTGTCCGGTGTTTCTGGCGTGGCATAGAACGCAAGTTCCAGATTCTTGGAATGAGCCTGGACGGCTATGGACGCCATGGTGTCGGCAAGAAAGTCGCGAAGGTCAAAATCGTTATCGACAAGTTCCAGTTTCCCTGCTTCCATCTTCGAAAAATCAAGAATATCATTGATTATGGTTAGTAATGACTCAGCGGACATTTTTACCGAATCAAGGTATTCTCTTTGCTCGGGTGACATTTCCGTAGTCAAGGCAAGCTCGGTCATTCCAATGATGCCGTTCATTGGGGTTCGAATCTCATGGCTCATATTGGCCAGAAACTCGCTTTTTGCCATGTTGGCCATTTGGGCCTCAGTGGCCAGAGCTGTGGCCCGCTCAAAGCTTTCCTTAAGCCTCCTGTTACTCTCCTCGGTTTCCTCCCTCGCCTTTATCAATTCCCGTTCGGCCTGTATCCTTGGCGTAAGATCAAGCATCACCCCGACAATCCCCGCCCCAACTCCACCCGAATCCCGGAAAACAGCCTTGTTGATCATGAAATGGCGTAGTTCCCCATCAAAGGTTTTGAGTTCCGCTTCATATATCTGGACGCCACCGTATCGGATAAGTTCGAGATCCTTTTCGTTGCTGATACGAGCCATGTCATCGGTGATTTTTGCGCTAACTTCGAAAAACTTCTTACCTAGAATCACATCCTTGGGTAATCCGATTATCAGGCTCGAATAAGCCTCGTTGCATCCCTGATAAACCCCATCCCTGTCAGTATAGAAAATCGGATTCGGAATCGTGTCAATCAGTGTGGACAGGAAAGCTATACTGTCCTGCAGTGATTCCTGGTATCGTTTTCTTTCTTCCATCTCCTGAGTCAGGGCAAGTCGCCTGGATGTCAACCGGTTTTCAATCCCACCCAGAAAAACATAAAAGAACGCAGTCAAGCCAACGCCCAGAACCACTCCAATTCCAACAACAATGGCTGTGGCCCCTATCAGCGCATTACGAGCCGAGGTGATGTCCTTGAAAACAACAATTCGCCCCACCTGACGTTCACCAAAATCGAACAGGGGCAAAGACGCAATGCGGTAGGTGTCGCCGTTTATGCCTGCGGTGAAGTCCTTGAATCCGGTTCCCTTCCCCTGTTTCAGGAAATGCTTCACCATATCGGAAGCTACCTTGACTTCCGAATGATCAACAATGACAACATCAGGGAA
>CAITZA010000033.1 GCA_903896745.1 uncultured Desulfomonile sp.
GTTAATTTTCCTGAGAGGTAAATAGTGTCTAAACTAAATGTTGTCAAGACTTTTTATAAAATAGTTTATAAAAATATATTGCCGGTTAGATTTTATCTAAATAACACCTTGTAACGCATAGTGTTTATTAAATACTATTCCCAAAAAAAATCTGAACTGATGGTAGTGTAACCTTGGCGCCATTCGTTGGGTACAAGATCGACGTGATCGGGAAGAATTGGCTCTGGCCCATATTGTCATCCCCGACTCGATCGGGGATCCATTAATGATGGTTTCCCGTTTTCGCGAGAATGACTGGTCAGCACATACATAGAATTCAAGTTTATTTTCGATATCGGCTACATATAATGTGTTTTTGTTTCATCCCGACTTCCTGTGAGGTAGCCATCCTCCGCCGATTTGCTCGGACCCAAAAAAGGGTTCGACTTTTTTCTGTTGATTCAAGAAAAGTTTCTCATCTTTTTCAGAACCGGTTTCGGCTAGATTGTGGCGGGTTCCAGTTTTCTAGTTCTTATGGAGGCTGTAAATCAAAAGAGCGGAAGAGGATTTTACGTTTTCAGACCCATCGCTGACAAAAAGATATACCTTGTTATCCCGCACAGATATACTGATGAGGACACCGGCGCTATTGGTTTGCAGTTTTTCCTTGAAGGAGCATTTTCGTTGGCCGCGTGGAACACTGCGAGGAGATACCCTAAAGGAGAGCCTTCAAATGATACCTGTGATCTGGCAAGGCAGCCCAGAACCTACCTGACCGCTTTGACAAGGGCTATGGCCACAATTTTCCCCGAAGCCTATCAAATACAGATACATGGGTTTGAGCGCGCCAAACGTAAATCGCAAGCCGGCAAGTCGGCAGACATAATAATCAGCGCCGCGGATGATAACCCGCGTCAGGAGATAGTAAACCTCGGAAGGCGTCTGTCAGATGGACATTTCGGCTCCGTCAGGACTTATCCATTAAATATCCATGAGTTAGGCGGAACCGTAAACATCTGCGGCCAGCTACTGAGAACCATGGTTAGGAATACTTTCGTTCACATAGAACTAAGTCATGAAATCCGTCAACAGCTCAAAACAGACCCGAGCCTGCGCAGGAGTTTCGTCCGGCGACTTGAGGAAACACTGCAATGAACGGGCACGTTTTTTCATGGTCACTGCCGGACGCCGGAACGGGAAATATCCCCGTGAAGTTATGAACGCAACGTTAAAATAAAGACTCAATGCAATTGAGAATGAGGCAAGGTCCCGGTAGATTGGTTTGATGGAGCCGGAGATGGGAGTTGAACCCACGACCTGATGATTACGAATCAACTGCTCTACCACTGAGCTACCCCGGCGCCACAGGTCTAACGACATGACAAAATAGATCAAGCCGGTATGATATGTCAACGATGCAATAAGTGACGCAGTAAAATGATGAGGTGATTAGTTTGCCACGGAGATGGGGGCAGGGACGAAAGTCAGGACAAAAAGCGCAATTGCGGCATATCCCGTGAGTCTTGCCGATCTGTCCAGGGGGGTGAATTCATCCAGAGGCGGGGGATGCTTCAGGCCTAGCAACAGGGTTAGCGCGCCAAATACGATCCATCCGGGCCACACAAAAATTCCAAGAGGTATCAATGTCACAAAAACAGCCATGCTCACAATCCGTGACACCCTGTAACCAA